>JAIOPP010000124.1 GCA_021413845.1 Planctomycetia bacterium
CGCACGAATGTTTTTTAAGTCGCAACAAGGCGCGATCACGGCCGTGCTTTGTTTAAGTAGCAGGCACGTTCCACGTGCCGTCCGCCACAGCTGATAGCGAACGATCGTTGCGGTGCGGCCCCGGATATGCATCCGGGGCTATTGAACGGAGGTTGTGTGAACGGAGGTTGCGTGTGAACGGAGGTTGCGTGTGTCGCGATCGTGCGTCGCGCTCGAACGGCGCACGTGGCTACGGCACGTGGAACGTGCCTGCTACTTTAGCTCGTTTGCACATCCCCGTTGCCGCACGGTACGATGGGGGGCTGTTCCGATCCGTACTTTTCGATCGCTGGACTCATGGATTCGTCTGAAACTACCGCCGCGTCACGGGCCGAAGTCGAGCCGCTGCCGGCCAATGTGCGGAGCGTGCAGCCGGGCGGGGGAGTTTGCTGTTCGATCGAGTTGGCTTGGGGCCACGTGCGGCGCGCGATCTTGAAGCGCGTCCGGCCGATCTACGTGCGGCGCATGGCGGCGCTGCGCCGCGGCGACCCGACCGGTGCGCCGCATGAACTGCTCGACCCTCGCGATCTCAAATTCTGCCGCAATCAATGCACGGCCCATTGGGCTCCGGAAGACGATCGGTTCGCGTGGCGCGACCGGCTGCCGTTCGCCCGCTGGGGCTTGGCGGAACTGGTGCTGATGGGCGTGCCGCTCACGTTGCTGACCATCGGCCTGGCGCTGTCGCCGTATTGGTATCTCGCGATCGCCGTCGGAGTCGTTCTCGGTTGGGTCATCTCGTTCTTTCGCGATCCGTCGCGCGTCGTGCCCGTCGGGCCGGGCCTCGTCGTCGCGCCGGCTGATGGGACGATCGCCGAAATCACGCGACTCGATCACGACCCGTTCATCGGCGGTCCGGCCGTGCGGATCGGCATCTTCTTGTCGATCTTCAACGTCCACTTGAATCGGAGTCCGATCGATGCGCGGGTCGCGCGGCTCCGTTATCATCCCGGCAAGTTCTTGAACGCGCTCAATCCCGAGAGCGCGATCTTGAACGAGAACATGGTCATCGGGCTCGAAGAGACCACGGCTCCTTATCGGAAGCTGGTCGTGCGACAGATCGCCGGGTTGTTTGCGCGGAAGATCGTCTGCGATTTGAAGCCGGGGCAAGAAGTGCGCCGCGGCGAACGGTTCGGCATGATCAAGCTCGGCTCGCGCACCGAGATCATCTTGCCGGACGAAGCAGGGCTGGAGATCACGGTGAAAGTCGGCGACAAAGTGCAAGCGGGAAGCACGCTGTTCGCGAAGTTACCGAAAAGTTCTTAGTGCGTAGTTCTTAGTGCGTAGTTTTCCACCGGGCGGGCTCCGACCCCTGACCCCTGACCCCTGACCCCTGACCCCTGACCCCTGACCCCTGGCTCCCCGATGCATCGCATTCGCGCCGTCGCCGTGTTGCCGACGTTGTTTACGCTCGGCAATCTGATCTGTGGCTTCTTTGCGATCGTCGCGGCCGCACGTGTCGAAGCGCCGACCTCGGCCGAAACTCCGACGACGCAAGCCATCCAAAGCGTCGGGCCGATGCAGATGATGACCGAGTGGCGTAAGGAAGACCCGGTACACAATTGCATGCTCGCCGGTTGGCTCATCTTCTTGGCGATGGTGTTCGACGCGCTCGACGGCCACGTCGCCCGCTTGGCGAAGGTGACGAGCGACTTCGGCGCGCAGCTCGATAGCTTGTGCGATGCGGTGACGTTCGGCGTTGCGCCGGCGTTTTTATTAGTGAAGATGTGTCCCGGCTTTACGTTCAACCACAGCAAACTCATTTGGATCATCGCGGCGGCATATGCCTGCTGCGCCGCGCTGCGCTTAGCGCGGTTCAACGTGGAATCCGACGACGACGACGACCACATGAACTTCAGCGGATTGCCTTCGCCGGCGGCGGCTTCGGTGCCCGCTGCGTTTGCGATTCTCTTCTATACGCTTCGACTCGATACGACGACGTGGGAACACGTACCCCGCATCGACACGATCTTGCAAACGACGCTGCCGTTTCTCGCCTTGATCGTGGCGCTGCTGATGGTCTCGCGCATTCCCTATCCGCATCTGATGAACCAAGTGTTCCGCGGCCAACGGAGCTTCGGCCACGTCATCGGCGTCGTGTTCGCGCTGGCTGCGGTAATGGTGTTGCCGGGCTACATGCTGCCGCTCGTCTGCGTCGGGTTCGCGCTGAGCGGGCCGGTGCGCTATGCGTATCAAGAACTGATGCAGCGGAAACCGCACGACGAGCCGCTGTTTTAAAGGCCGCTGTTTTAAGAACGGCAGAGATAAAAAAACAGCCGCGGAACTTACGCTCCGCGGCTGTTGAGTTGTTGAGTGAATCGGTAAGTCGAAGTTCTTTCGTCGAACCTCTTACTACGGCGCGGCAGGCTTTTCGCTTGCGACGGGCTTTTCGGTCGTGGTCGGCTTCGCTTCGGTGGCGGGCTTCCCTTCCACGGTCGCGGTCTTCATCGGTCGTTTGGCATTCGCCGCGGCCTCTAAGCGGAGAAACTTAAGCTTGCTCACTTGATCCGCCGTCAGGACTCCTTCGATCTCTTGGTCGCGCTGAGCTTGGATCTCTTTGATCTTCGCCGCCAGCGGAGCGATCTCGGTTTGGTAGCGATCTTGAATGATGTAGATTTTTTCTTTTTGATCCGGATCCACGATCTTCGCGAAATGGGCGGGCAATGGTCCGCGACGTTCTTCTACTTTCTTCACCTTCTTCTCGGTCCCTTCCTTGGCCGGCTTCTCTGCGGTTTTTTCCGTTCCCTTTTCAATACTCTTTTCCGTTGCGCCGGCTTCCGGTTTCGCGGCGGGCTTTTCATCTGCGGCGCGGGCCGCAGGCGAGGCGGCGATCAACGCGGCGCAGGTTAGGGAAGCGAGCATCCGTCGAGCAAACGCGAGAGGCAGGTTCATCGAATCCCCCGGATCAAAAAAAGCATGGTGATAGATAACAGAGACTGCCGAGAAGGGAGTTTTCGCCTCTCGAGCGAGTCGCAAAGCGTCCCCGCATTTTAATTGTCATGGTGGTGGAAGCTAGCTCTCGCGAGGGGGTTATTTGAAGAATTCGGAGCGTTGATTACCAAGGAGCGCAGATAGTGTATTTGCTCTGCTTCCTATCGAACACTGCTCCGCCAACGAGCCTCTCCACCAAGGCTCGCAGCCTCGCGAAGCAGGCCGTACGGCGATGTCTAAGTATCAGCAATTGCAATACTTACCGTCGGCTGCCGAGAGCCTAGTTCGGCCACTTGACGTCGCTCGCTCGAACCGGATACTCAACGGTTCGCTCGTACCCTTTTGATATCGCGAGGAACACAGATTATGCGTCGTGCGAAAATTACGATCGTCGGAGCCGGCAACGTCGGCGCGACTACCGCTCATTGGTGCGCCGCGGCTGAGCTGGGCGACATCGTCTTGCTCGATATCCCGATGACCGAAGGGATGCCGAAAGGAAAAGCGCTCGATCTGATGCAAGCCTCGCCGATCGTCGGCTTCGATTCGAACATCGTCGGCACGACTTCCTACGACGACACGCGCGACAGCGACGTCGTCGTCATCACGGCCGGCATCGCGCGGAAGCCGGGCATGAGCCGCGACGACCTCCTCGGCACCAACGCGAAGATCGTCGGCTCCGTAGCCGCGGAAATCAAGCAGTCGAGCCCGAACGCGGTCGTGATCGTCGTGAGCAACCCGCTCGACGCGATGGTGCAACGCGCCTTCCAAGTGACGGGCTTCGCGCCGTCGAAGGTGATCGGTCAGGCCGGCGTGTTGGACACGGCCCGCTACCGCACGTTCTTGGCGATGGAACTCGGCGTGAGCGTGGAAGACATTCAAGCCATGTTGCTCGGCGGCCACGGCGACACGATGGTGCCGGTGCCGAGTTGCACGTCGGTCGGCGGTATTCCGATCTCGCAATTCATCAAGCCGGAACGCTTGGCCGAGATCGTGCAACGGGCACGCGTCGGCGGTGCGGAGATCGTCGGCCTGTTGAAGACCGGCAGCGCGTACTACGCCCCGGCTGCAGCCGTAACGCAGATGGTCGAAGCGATCGTGCGCGATAAGAAGCGGCTGATTCCGGTCGCCGCATATTGCGACAAGGAATACGGCGTCGGCGGCTACTACGTCGGCGTGCCGGTCATTCTCGGTTCGGGCGGGGTCGAGAAAATCATCGAGCTCAACCTGACCGAACAGGAGCGAGGCGATTTCCGTAAGAGTATCGACGCAGTCAAGGAACTCGTCGGCGCGATGGCAAAGTTGACCGGTTAGCAGTTGACGGGTTAATCGCCTCGGGCGCTTTCGTGCTTCGATTTTTTAAGTAGTTTGTTTGATAAGTGAATCGTGTGGCCGTAGGCCTGAGTTGCCTCGGTGTGGATCTAGTTCGCCGGCGATGCCGGCGAACGATCGCGGAATCGGAGCTTGCACGTCCTTCTCGGCGCTCGTCGCCGTTGACATGCCGCTCCGCTTCCGACTATTGTCCCCAACGACGTTCAAGAGGCGCGTCGTCGTGGTTGCCGGGAGGGCAAATCGCTCGGCGTCGAATCCCGATTCGATGCGGTAGTTTGCTTGGTCTTCGTCTCTTCACCGCGCGGAACATCCCTGATGAATCGTATCGACATGCTCGGCGACCGGACGCGGCGCGATGCCCCTTCGGCCGATTTCGCCGCCGAATTGGCTGCCGATCTTGCCGGCGACTTCGGCGCCGCTCGAGCCGTGCAAGCCGGGGGCGACGGTCTTTCGACCCTCTTCGGGCCCGTGCATTACGAGACGAACTACGCCTATCCGCTACTGGTGTGGATGCACGGTCGCGGACAAACCGAACGGCAACTCGTGAAGGTGATGCCGCTCATTAGTTTGCGTAACTACGTGGCCGTAGCGCCGCGCGGAACGGTTCGCACGGAAGAAGTTCGCCGTGTCGCCGGACCCGCCTCGACGGGCCGTCCGTCGTTCACCTGGTCGCAACGTCCGGAAGCGGTCGACGTCGCGATTCAACGTATTTTCTCCGCGGTCGATGAAGCGCGCGAGCAGTACCACATTGCGCGGCATCGGATTTTTCTGGCCGGTGTCGATGCCGGCGGCACGATGGCTTGGCGCGCAGCGCTCGCGCATCCCGATCGCTTTGCCGGCGCGATCTCGTTCGGCGGCCCGTTTCCCGAAGGGCGTTCGCCGCTGTCGCGGCTGCTCGAAGCACGCCGGTTGCCGTTGTTCCTCGCGCATGGTCGCGACGACGCGTCGTTCTCCGAAGCACGCGTAAGCGAACAGCTGCGCTTGTTCCACTCGGCGGGGCTGCAAGTCTCGATGCGTCAATATCCGTGCGGCGCTCAGCTTGCGCCGCAGATGCTGACGGATATCGATCGTTGGATGATGGACGTCGTCACCGGCGCAACGACCTGCGTCGACTAGCACGCGCGGCCTGCGCGCTACGGCAACTTGCCGGCACCTCGTTGCATAAGCTAGGCAACCCGGCAGCTCACGGCCGGATCTTGAAGCAATCTTGACGCTTTGCGGCGCTTTCGAGTACAAGTCGCCGCCTTTCTCCCGTTCCCCCGAAGCTCACGTCGTTGCGCCGTCGCCGTTTCGCGCGTCGCTTCGATGAGTCGCGTCACGTCTTGTTTCATTTCTCGTTTCGTTCGCGCCGAGTTGCGCAGCCTCTGCGGCTGCGTAATACGTCGCCTTGTATTTCTCGATCGACATCGTCATGGCGAAAGCGGAAAAAGCCGCCGAAGCAGCAGCTAAGCCGTCGCTCGCCGATCGCTTGCGCGCCGTGCGTCGGTTGCCGCATTGGGTCCGTGCGAACGGCATCAAAGCGGCCGTGATCTTTTCCGTCGCGTTCTCCGTGATGGGAGCGATGCTCTTCGGTTGGGCCGTGATGAGCGCCAAGTCGCGCCAAGAACGAATCGAGGCCGCTTACACGCCGAGCGACGCTTTCGAAGCGCTCGATGCGGGCGATCTACCGAAAGCCTTACACATCGCGCAGCTCGCTCAACGCAACGGCAATCTCTCGACCGACGATGCGGGCGGACCCGCTTTCATCTTCGGCGTCGCCGCGCTGCATCGGGCCGACACGCCTCTGATCGTACAACAGCGCCGCGCGCATCAAATCGCCGCGCATTGGTTCGAAGAAGCTTATCGCCGCGGACTTCCCGAAGGCCGCGAGGCGCAAGGGCTGTACTATACCGGCAAGAGTTTTTATCTCGCGGAGCGGTATGCCGAAGCGGTGCCGATCTTGCAAAAGGCGCTGCTCGCCGATGCGAAGACGGCGGTCGAGTTGCGCCGGTATCTCGCGCGCTCGTTGTTTCTGAAAGCCGAGCCGAACGTCGCTGCGGCGCTCGAAGAGATCGATCGCTATCTCGCCGAAAAAGAGCCCGACCAACACGATCGCCGAGTCGCGACGCTCGAGCGCGCCGAAATGCTGCTCCGTCTCGGTCGGCTCGACGATGCTCGCGCAGCCGTGGCTACCATTCCCGCCGACATCAAGCTCGCTGCGGAAGCGTCGCTTTTAGAGGCTCGCATCGTGTTTCAGCAAGCTCGGCTCGCGATGTTGCCGAAGTCGGACGAAACGAAACTTTCTCCGTCGTCGGTTCTGGCGTCGCCTGCCGCTTCGCCGGAAGTGCAAACGCAGCTCAACTCGGCCGTCGTGCTGTTGGAGAAGGCGAAGAAGCTCGACAGCATGTCGACCGTCGTCACGACGCAAGCGTGCTACGTGCTCGGCTTGGTCTACGACGCGCTCGGCAAAGTCGATGAGGCTGCGGAGCAGTTTCATCAAGCCTATCGTCGCGCCGTCGATTCGCCGGAAGGTTTCGCCGCGCGCATCCAATCGGCTCATCTCTTGCGTCGTCGCGACAAGTCCGACGACTCGGTCGTGCTTTATGACGAAGTGCTTAAGGAAATGGGGCCTGAGAATCGTTATTCGAATCGCTGGCTGCCGTTTCCCGAATTGAAAAGTCGGATGCTGGCTTCGTACCAAGATTTTTTTCAGCGCAAGCAATACGTCGCCGCTGCGAAACTCGCCGACTTGCTGCCGCGCTTGCTCGACGAAGACTTGGCCGTGCAACTCGCGGCCGATGCCCATGCGGCGCGGGCCCGACAACTCATGGCCGGCGACGGTGGTCCGCCGCTCGATGCGCGGCATCCGCCCGAAGCGGTGCGCGAGCTTTATCGCCTGGCCGCGAAGCTGCACGAGCGCTTGGCCGTGTTGCACTTCTCGACGCGCGACTATCCCGAACAAATCTGGGCTTCGTCGAAGTACTATCTCTTAGGTCGCGACTACGACAACGCCGCGCGCCAGTTGCGCAAGTATCTCGAAGTCGATTCGCGCATCCATCAAGCCTCGGCTTTGGTCGGGCTCGCGGAAGTGATGCTCACCAAAGAACGACACGCGGAAGCGATCGTCTTGCTGAAGCAATGTTTGGAAGCCCATCCGCGCGATCCGGCCGTGTTTCGCGCGCGGTTGTTGTTGTCCGACGTCTACGGCGAGATGAATCAATGGGACAAAGCCGAGAAGTCGCTACTGGAAAACTTGGAATCGAACGCGCTCACTCCGAGCGGCGAGGAATGGCGGCGTTCGTTGTTCGCGCTCGGGCACATGCTCTTCGATCTCGCGCGATACGACGAAGCGGCCGGTCGGCTCGATGAAGCGGTCGAGCGTTACCCCGAAGATCCCGAGACGTGCGACGCGCGCTACTGCGCGGCCGAGTCGCATCGGCGGATCGCGCAACGGGTCGAATCGGAAATCCCGACCGATGCGCTGCCGATCGAGCGCGCGAAGTTCAGCCGTGTCGCCGAGGTCGAGTTTCGCAAGGCGCTCGAGCATTTCGAGCAAACGATTCAGATGGCGCGCACGCCCGGACCGAGCTACTTCGACGAAGTCGGACGGTTGGCGATGCTGCGCAACGCACTGTTCGCTCGCGGTTCCGTGTTGCATTCGCTCGCGCGTTACGACGATTCGATTCGCGCCTATCAAACCGCGGTGGCGGCGTTTCCGCAATCGCCGGCCGTGTTAGATGCTTATCTCCAGATGGCCGATTGCCATCGTCGGATGCGGCGCGCGAACGAAGCGCGCGGCACGATCGAGCAAGCGAAACTCATGCTCGAACGGATTCCCAAAGATGCTCGGTTCGATACCGTTTCCAACTACGGCCGCGAAGAATGGACCCGACTTCTCAACTCCCTCGGCTCGCTTTGATTCTTAAGCGGCCCGCTCCGGCCGAACCCTGACGAATAGCCTATGACGACTTCCTCCACTTCGCTGCTGATCGACTTGATCGGTCGTAAACACGACTGCTTGGTCGCGCTGCGCGATCTCGGCCTGCGGCAGCGCGAGCTGATCGATGCCGGCGACATGACGCAACTGCTCGGCGTGTTGGCGGAGAAGCAACGAACGATCGTGCAGTTGCAGACGCTCGAACAAGATCTCAACCCGTTTCGCGCCGACGACCCGGAGCGCCGCGCTTGGTCGAGCGAAGCGGAACGCGTGCGCTGCGCGTCGCTCGCGGAGCGCTCGGCTCGCTTGCTCGCTGAAATTCTCGAAAGTGAAAAACGCTCCGAAGACGTGCTCCGTCGCCGACGCGACGACACGGCCGAGCAACTCGCCGCGGCCCAAGTAAGCGGCACGGCGCGCGGTGCGTATGCCGAAGCCGATCGTTATCAGCCCTCCTCGCTTGATCTCTCTACCGAATATTGACGAGGCACCTATGTCCGACCATTTCATTCGCGCCGATGGGGCTCATCGTTCGGATTCGTACGCGCAATCATCCGAGTCGGCAGCGCAGCACGAAGGTGCGCCGAGCGGCGAAGGCCCTGCGACGATCGAGCTGCTGAACTTGCAGACGGTCATGTCGGCTTGGCAAGACGCGACGAGCCGGCTCGAGCAGACGCACGCGGCGCTCCGTTCCGAAGTCTCGCGGCTCTCGCATGAGTTGGCCGTGAAAAATCGGGAGCTGGCCCGCAAGAATCGACTCGCCGATCTCGGCCAGATCGCTTCGCACGTCGCGCATGAAGTGCGAAACAACCTTGTGCCGGTCTCGCTCTATGCAGGCCTGCTCCGACGGCGCTTGAGCGACGATCCGGGGAGCGCCGAAGTGTTGGAAAAGATCCAAGCCGGACTCACCGCGCTCGATGCGATGGTCCACGATATGCTCAACTTCACGGCCGATAAAGAGCCGACGCTCGGCATCGTCGGCGTTCGGGCATTGGTGGAAGAAGTCCTCGCGTCGCTCCGTCCGCAGTTCGCCGCGCAAGGGATCGCGCTACGGCTCGACGTCGCAACGTCGACCATCGTCGCGGCCGATCGCGAAGCGCTGCGGCGTGCGGTGCTCAATCTAGTGCTTAACGCTCTCGATGCCATGCCGCACGGCGGCGAGCTCGCCGTCACCGGGGTCGACTGCCGCAACGGGGTCGAGTTGGAGATCGCCGATTCCGGGCCCGGCTTGAGCGACGAAGCACGTCGACGCGCCTTCGAGCCGTTCTTCACGACGAAGGCGAGCGGCATCGGCCTGGGCCTCGCGATCGTGTATCGACTGGTCGAATCGCACGGCGGCAACGTCACGGCCTGCAACTGTCCGGAAGGAGGCGCAGCGTTCACGATCCGTCTTCCGCGCCGCGCGCAGGCTCAGGAGGCCGCAGCATGAATCTTCGTAGCACCTTGAAAGTTCACGATGAGAAGTCGACAGCGCCAGGCCGAGTGCTCGTCGTCGACGACCATCAGCAAGCCCGCGAGTCGGTTGCGTTCACGCTTCGTCAGTCGGGCTATGCCGTGCAATGTTGCTCGAGCGCCGTCGAAGCGTTGAAGCGGCAAGAGCGCGAGCAGTTCGACGTCGTCGTCACCGATTTGAAGATGCCCGGCATGACCGGCTTGGAGTTTCTGGCGGAGTTGAAGCGTCGTAAGGCGCCGCTCGAAGTCATTCTCGTCACGGCCTATGCGACCGTCGCGACGGCCGTCGAAGCGATGCGCCAAGGAGCGTTCGACTTCTTGGAGAAGCCGTTCAACGTCGAGGCACTCGAAGACCTCGTCGGCCGCGCGATGCGGCATCGCACCGTGGCCGCTGCAGGGCTCGCGCTCGCAACCGTCGACGATGCCGCGGGGCCGGTCATGATCGGATCGAGCCCGCAAATGCAAGCGCTCCGGATGCGTATCGCTCGGGCTGCGCCGACGAACGAAACCGTCTTAATCACCGGAGAAAGCGGCACCGGCAAGGAGCTCGTCGCAGGCACGGTGCATGCCTTGGGGAGTCGCGCGACGAAGCCGCTGGTGAGTTTGAATTGCCCAGCGCTTTCATCGCACTTGATGGAAAGCGAGCTCTTCGGCCATGAACGAGGCGCCTTTACCGGCGCCGAGACACGCAGATCGGGCCGTTTCGAAGCGGCGCACATGGGTTCCATTCTGCTCGACGAAATCACGGAGCTCGAGCTCCCGCTGCAAGCCAAGCTGCTCCGCGTATTGCAAGAGCGGCGGTTCGAGCGCGTCGGCTCCAGCGAAACGATCGACGTCGATGTGCGTGTGCTGGCGACGACGAATCGCGATCTACGGCGCGAAACGGCCGAAGGTCGTTTTCGCGAAGATCTTTATTATCGTTTGGCGGTGATTCCGTTGCATGTCCCTGCGCTCCGCGAACGAGCGGGCGATGTGCCTGAGTTGCTCGATTATTTTCTCGGGCAAGCCGCTGGTCGGGCCGGTTGCGAACCTTGTACGTTGTCGCCCGGCGCGCGCGACATGCTGCTCGCGTATCGTTGGCCGGGAAACGTGCGCGAGTTGCAAAACTTGATGACGCGCGCCGTCGTGCTCAACGGCGGCAACTCGATCTCGGCCGATGAGCTGCGACCGTGGTTGATCGCCGGCGACGGTGCGGGCTCGTCGCACGACGCGGCCTCGCCGGCGCCGATCGGCTTGAGCCTACATGAAATGGAACGCCGGCTCATCGAAGCGACGCTCGAACGCTACGACGGCCATCGCGCGAAGACGGCCGAAGCGCTCGGCATCGGCCTGCGAACCTTGACGGCCAAGATCAAAGAATATGGTTACCCGTCCGGCGCGAAACGCTTAGCCGCTGCCGGCTGATTAAGTCGCGAACACACCACTTCATTCGCATCGAAAGCAACGCTATGTCGACCACCGACGGACCCAGCAAATCGCCTCACTTTCGCGCAGATTCGGCGCACGGCAACGCGCCGAATCTGCGCGTTGCCGGCAGAGGCCCGACGTCAAGGTTTACCGCGGCGCTTGCCGGCAGCGGCGGCGCGAAGTCGCGTTCCGTCGCTGCAAACGGCATGCTGCGCAAGCGGTTAGGTGCCGGCAGAACGAAGATGCAACTAGTGATTGATCTACTGTCGGCACGTCGCTTGCTTTACAAGTCTTCCGAGAAACGGAGGTAGTCGAACGATGCTCAACGAAATGTTCGCGAATTCGCCGATTCCCGTGCTCGAGCAACTGGTGAACTTTTCCCAGTCGCGACACAAAGTCTTGGCTTCGAACATCGCCAACATCGACACGCCCGGCTACCGGACGCGCGATCTGTCGGTCGAGCAGTTTCAAAGCAAGTTGAAGGATGCGATTCACGTTCGAGACAACGACGCGAGCAGCTCGCTCATGGACTCCTCGATCCATGTCGACCCGTTCGACAAAGTCCGCGAAGGGATGAACAACATTCTCTATCACGACAAAAGCAACGTCGGGATCGAGCAGCAAGTGGCCGAGATCACGAAGAACCATATGCAACACAACCTAGCGCTGACGATCATCAACAGCCAGTTCCGACTCTTGCAAACCGCAGTCTCCGAACGCGCATAAGAATTTACTGACCCCTGATCCCTGACCTCCGACCCCTGCCAAACCTATGTTCTCCTCACTCGATGTCAGCACCAGCGCTCTTGTCGCTCAGCGGATGCGGCTCAATGCCGTGTCGAGCAACATCGCGAATATGTCGACCACGCGCAACGAGGCCGGCGAGTCGAAGCCGTACGATGCCCGGTTCGTCGTCTTTCAGACGGCGCCCGAGATCGGCAAGTCGGAAGGAGCGGCAGGCGTACGCGTGTCGGAGATCGGCACGGAAGAACAAGAGCCGATCTGGAAGTATCAGCCCGGCCATCAAGACGCCGTGAAAGAAGGGCCGCGCGAAGGTTGGGTCGCCTATCCGCGCATCAGCCTCATGACCGAATTCACCGACGCCATCGAAACCACGCGGGCCTACGAAGCGAACGTCGGCGTGATCGAAGTGACGAAAGACATGACGCAGCAGACGCTGAGAATCCTGGCCTAACGAAATTCGCAGAGTTCGACGGATCGCAAGCTTCCTTTTTGATTCGAGACGCACATGGCTCTTCCCATCACCGGCCTCGCGAGCACGATTCCCGCGATTCCGTTGCCGCCGTCTATCGGCAAGAGCGAGGGAGCGGCAGGAGGATCGTTTCAAAATTTTCTCGCCGACTCGTTGAAGCAAGTCAACTCGATGCAAGCGGAAGCGAATCAAGCGGTCGAGTCGATGGCGACGGGTGGCGAAGTGAATCCGGCCGAAGTGCTCACCGCGGTGCAGAAGGCCGACCTCGCGTTTCGTCTGACGATGCAGATTCGCAACAAGCTCGTCGCGGCTTATCAAGAAATACAAAACATTCGGATCTAACCACCTCGATTCGACACCGATCGGGCCCGCGCATGATGCGCTAGGCCGGCAGACTGCAACGGATCACGGAGCGTTCCACGGATGGACTTCCTCAATAAGCTTTTCGCGCAACTGAACGACTTGTTCAAGTCGATGAGTCCCGGCGCTCGGATGACGGCGGGCTTGTTGCTCGTGGCGGTCGTCGTGAGCCTCGGCTACTTGTTCAACGCGCAAGGCGCTGGTGCCGACACGTTTCTGTTGAACGGCCAATCTTTCTCGGCCGACGAGCTCTCGGCCATGGAAGCGGCCTTCGGCAAAGCGGGACTTTCCGATTACTCGGTCGACGGTTCGCGAGTGCGCATCGTGAAGTCGCGCCAGGCCGCGTTCTTGGGTGCTTTGGCCGATGGCGGCGCGCTCCCTGCGCACTTCGGCGACCATCTCAACTCGGCGGCCAATTCGCCGGGGCCGTTTACCAGCCGGGCTCAGCAAGAAGAAATGATGAAGGTCGCGAAGCAGAAGGAGCTCGCGATGGTGATCCGTTCGATGAGCGGAGTCGAAAACGCGGTCGTCCATTACGACATTCAAAAACGAAGCGGCGGCCTGAGCAACAACCAGATCGTCACCGCTTCGGTGAGCGTAAAGCCGCGCGGCAATCTGCAGCTCGAAGAGCACCGCGTGCCGATGATCCGCTCGCTCGTCGCCGCGGCCATCGCCGGGCTTTCGCCGGGGAACGTCACCGTCGTCGACATCAACGGTCGCGCCTATTCGGGCTCCGGAACCAACGGCGGCGGAGGGGCGATGGACGATCCGTACCTGAGCATGACGCGAGCCTACAAAGACATGATCGAAACCGGCATTCGCGATGCCTTGGCTTACGTGCCGGGCATTACTGCGACGGCGAACGTCGAGCTCGACCGCGAGATGGTGAAGAAGATCGTCGATACGAAGGTCGATCCGAAGACGATTCCGATCAGCCTCAAGACACAAGAGAACTCGCTGACGTCGAACTCCTCGACCGGAGCCGGCGGCCGAACCGGTTTGCAAGCGCAACAACCGAACCAACCCGCTTCGTTGCCCAACGGCGGCGGAGGAGGCTCGCAGACCGAAGACACACGCTCGACCAACGAGCAGATGAACGCCGCGTCGCACTCCAACTCCACGATCGAAATGGCGGGCCTGACGCCGAAGCGGGTTGCCGTGGCGATCGGAGTGCCGAGCGACTACTTCGAGAAAGTGTGGCAAGTACAAAACCCGCCGGCCGACGGAGCGGAAAAGAAGAAGCCCGACGCCGCGGCGCTCGCCACGGTCGAGGCTTCGGAAACGAAACGAATCAAAGAACATGTGATGCAGTTGATCCCGAAGCCGTTCGATCCGGCGCAACCGATCGACATGGCGACGCTCGTCACCGTCACGGCGTTCTCGCGCGTGGCACCGCCGGAGCTCATCGGGCCGAGCATCGTCGATCGGGGGCTCGACTGGTTCGCGCAGTCGTGGAGCACGCTCGGCATGATCGGGCTCGGGCTGTTCAGCTTGATGATGTTGAAGTCGTTCGTCGGTTCGGTAGTGCCGGCGAATCCGGCACCGGAAATCCAAGCGACGACGATCTCCAGCGAAGAAGACGATGAGCCGGCAGCGAAGGGATCGATAGCAGCTTCGGGCGAAAAAGATGCGAACGGCAAGTCGAAGCAGCGGACGTTGCAGCGTCGGCTCGGCACCGGCATGTCGCTGCGCGAAGAGTTGATCGACATGGTGCGCGAAGATCCCGAAGCGGCCGCGAACGTGTTGCGTAGCTGGATCGGCAACGCGACGTAGTAAAGCCGTGAAGCGGATCAACGAGTCGGGCACTTAATCAAAGATCGGAACATACGATGGCGGGAAGCGACGAACAACTTCGCAAGGCGGCCGTGCTCGTCGCGGCACTCGATGCCGATTCGGCCGACGCGCTGCTCGATCGGATGTCGCCCATTCAGGCAGGGCTGATCCGCCGGATGCTCGTCGAGATCATCGACGTCGATCCGCGCGAACAAGAAATTTTGATGGCGGAGTTCGTCGGACGTCCGACCGGCCCGGCTGCCGAAGCCGGCGTGTCGCTCGAACTTTCGAGCCTAGCCGGCGAGTTGCCTGTCGCTACGGAACGTGCGCAGCCGGCGTTTCGCTTTTTGCAGGAAGCTCCGGACGAAGACTTACGGGAGTTGCTCAAAGGGGAACGGCCGCAAACCGTGGCCGTCGTCGTTTCGCATCTGCCGTCGCAACGCGCGGCCGAAGTGCTCGCGACGTTGCCCGATGCGCTGCAGGCCGACGTGATGCGGCGCTTGGCGCGATTGGACGAAACGGATGTCGAGGTGTTGGCCGATGTCGAGAAGGCGCTCGAGCGCCGGTTTCGTCGTCGCTTGCAGCCCGACGCCGGACGCTTGGCCGGAGTCGGCGCGGTGAAGGGGATCCTCGACGACGCTTCGCCCGACCAGCGCCGCAACTTGCTCTCGAACATTGCTCGACAAGACCCGAGCTTGGCGTCGCGGCTGACGCGGTCGACCGTGACGTTCGCCGCTCTCGCGACCTTGACCGATGCCGCTTTGCGCACGCTCTGCGAAACGGCCGACCACGAAGCGCTCGTCGTGGCGCTAGCCGGCGGCGAGTTGGACTTCACGCGCAGGATCGCCGGCGTGTTGCCGCGCATGCGGGCCGCGAAGTTGCAAGCTGACATCGATTCGCTGGGCCCGACGCGACTGAGCGACGTCGAGCTCGCGCAGGACGAGATCGTGCATACGGCGCGGTTTTTGGAAAACTCCGGTCGGCTCGCTTGGCTCGATGGCGCAGCGCTGAACGAACTCGCACAGCGCACCTCCGCTCAAGCCGCCTAACTCCTTTC
Source organism: Planctomycetia bacterium (assembly GCA_021413845.1). Lineage (NCBI taxonomy): Bacteria > Pseudomonadati > Planctomycetota > Planctomycetia > Planctomycetia bacterium. The sequence continues at coordinate 15,472 of JAIOPP010000124.1, forward strand.
GCGAACCATTACGGAAACGATTCACGACATGGCCTCGATCATCAAAGCCGGCGAAATGAGCTCCCTCGCGGGGAGCAACTCGGCGTTCAACTTCGACGACATGGCGCAACATGCCGACGCCTATGTGCGGCAAGTGCGCGAGCAGGCCGGAAAGATCGTCGCGGATGCGCGGAAGCAGGCCGACCAGATTCGTCAACAGGCCGAGATCGATGGGCTGAAAGCGGCACGGCAGAAGATGCAGGCGCAAGTCGAAGCGGAAACAGCCAAACGGATGGAAGCGATTTTGCCGGCCGTGCGGAGCGTCGTCGAAGAAACGCTGACGGCGAAAGAAGCCTGGCTCGCGAAATGGGAACGGGACGGAGTTCATCTCGCGACCCGCATCGCCGAGCGCATCTTGCGGCGCGAACTAGCCCAGCGACCGGAACTGCCGCTCACGCTGGTGCGCGAGTCGCTCGAACTGTCGGCGGCCGGCGAAGGGGTGCGGATCTCTATGAACCCGACCGATCTCGCGGCGTTCGGCCTGCAGATCGAAGCGCTGCTGCGCGAGATGAAACGGTCGGGCGAAGCCGAAGTGGTCGAAGACGAAGCGATCGCTCGCGGTGGCTGCCGCGTCGAAACGAAGCACGGCATGATCGACCAACGAATCGAAACCCAATTGCAAAGAATCGAAGAAGAACTGACCTGAGTGAAGTGATAAATGCTAAGTGATAAATGCTAAGTGACGGACATGAAGCTCGATCCAACTCCGGACATTTATCATTTATCACTTAGCATTCTCCGACCCCTGACCTCCGACCCCTGACCCCTTCCGCTCCATGCTCGAACTTGCCGACCAACTCGACGACATTCTCCCCGCGGCGCTGGAAGGGCGGATCGTGCGCACGATCGGCATGACGGCCGCTGCGGCGGGCTTTCCGGCTCCGGTCGGGGCGCTGGTCGAGATCCAACGGCATGCCGGTCCGCCGCTGGAGGCCGAAGTGATCGGCTTTCGCGACGACCTCACGCTGCTGTTCCCCTTCGCCGATCTCGCCGGGATTCGCCAGGGAGATCGGGTCCGACTGAAACGAACGAAGAACCTGCTGCGCGTCGGCGAACAGTTGCTCGGGCGGGTCATCGATGCCCGCGGTATCGCGATCGATGGGCGGCCGCAACCGATGCTCAGCGATCGGGCTCCGCTCGATCGGAAACCGCCGAACCCCGTCGAACGTCCGCGAATCGACAAGCCGATCTCGACCGGCGTGCGCGTGATCGACGGCTTGCTCACCTGCGGACAAGGGCAGCGGATGGGGATCTTCGCCGGCTCGGGAGTCGGCAAGAGCGTGACGCTCGGCATGATGGCGAAGTACACGTCGGCCGATGTGAACGTGATCGCGCTGATCGGCGAACGAGGCCGAGAGTTGAACGAATTTCTTGAACGAGACCTCGGACCGCAAGGACGCGCGCGCAGCGTCGTCGTCGCGGCGACGAGCGATGAGCCGGCGCTGTTGCGCGTGCGGGCCGCCTTCGCGGCGACCGCCGTAGCGGAATGGTTTCGCGATCGCGGGAAGAACGTCCTGTTGATTATGGATTCGCTGACTCGGTTTGCCTTGGCCCAGCGCGAGATCGGTCTCGCGGCCGGCGAGCCTCCGACGACGCGCGGCTTTCCGCCCTCAGTGTTTGCGCTGTTGCCGAAGCTCGTCGAACGGGCCGGGCGCACGAAGCAAGGGAGCATCACGGCGTTCTACTCCGTGCTCGTCGAAGGGGATGATGAAAACGAACCGATCGCCGACTGCGTGCGCGGCTTGCTCGACGGCCACACTTGGCTCTCGCGCAAGATCGCTTCGCGGAATCATTATCCGGCGGTCGATGTGCTGGCGAGCTTGAGTCGGTTGATGAGCGAAGTCGCATCGCCCGAGCATCGCGACGCGGCGGGGATCGTGCGCGAGTTGATGGCTTCGTATCGCGACAACGAAGACTTGATTTCGATCGGCGCCTATCGCAAAGGCTCGAACCGGACGATCGATCTGGCGATCGAGATGCAAGAAATCATCAACACGTTTTTGAAACAAGAAGTGTCGGAGTCGTGTACGGTCGCGCAAGCGCAGCAGTTGCTCGCGCAGATCAAGCAAATTTGCCAGCAGAAGGTCAAAGCGGCGGTCGGAAACGAACCGGCCGCGGTTGGAAGTCGTTAAAGGTTTTAGTCCGAAAATACGTCGTATTGAGCCGGATCGTCGAGTTTTATGGCTGCGTTTAAGTTTCGCTTACAGACGTTGGTACGCATCCGCGAGGGAGCTCGCGACGAGCGGCGCGAGCAATTAGCCGAAGTGCTGCGCATCGACGAAGCGCTGCAGGCGCAGCTTACCGACTTAGAGCGCGACCGGCATCAAGCGCGACGAGAACAGACGTTCGGAGTCGGGCGAGTCGACGTCGATCGGATGCTCGGAATGCAGCGCTACGAAGCGCTCCTCATTGCCGAAATCGAACACGTGCAAAGGCAGCGCACGAAAGTGGGCGAAGAGTTGGAACGCCGCCGGCTGGCGCTCTTGGAAGCCGATCGCGAGGTGCGCGTGTTGGAGAAGCTGCGCGAAGTCCGCCTGGCGGAGTATCGCGCGGAGACGGCGGTAGCGGAAATGAAAGTCACCGATGAAGCGGCGGCGAGATGCGTCGGAGAGGAGTTCGATCGATGAACAAACTCTTTAACGGCTTGGCATCGCTCGTCATCTATCTCTTGGTAGGGCAAGCGCTGGCGGTGTTGGTCCTCTTCGGCGTCGTTGCGCTGAAGGGAGGCTTCTCGCACGACAAGCTCCGGCAGATTATGGCCGTCATTCAAGGAGTCGATCTACTCGCGCTGCGCGAAGGGGTCGAAGAGGATCGCACGAAGGATCATAGCGAACAACTCTCGTTAGCCGATATTGCCGAGGCCCGCGCGAGAAAGTCGCGCGATCTCGAGCTTCGCGAACAAGAATTGCGTAATCAATTGGCGCGCGCGACGTCGATGCAAAGAGTAGTAGCCGACGATACGGAGCGCTATCAACGGATGACGGCCGACTTCGAAACGCGGCTCAAGATGTTGCGCGAGGGAACCATCGCGGCGAGTTTGGAGAATGCCCGCCTGCTGCTGGAGAGCGTGAAGCCGAAGCAAGCGAAAGAGCAACTGCAAAAGATGCTCGACGGCGGCGAGATGAAGCAAGCGGTCTCGCTTTTGTCGGGCATGCCGATCGAGAAACGCGCGAAGATCGTGGCGGAGTTTAAGAACGAAAAAGAGTCGGAAGAATTGGCCGAGATGCTCCGCTTGATTCGCGCCGGCGAACCGGAAGTGACCGTGATCGACGAGACCGCGAAGCAGATCAAACAGCAAGGAACATGACGTCGCGGCCTGACCGTCGGTCGAGCCGCGCGGAACGAAGAACATCTTTAGAGTCGTCCCCCAGAGTTGACTTCGAGAAGACGAGGAAGCTTGTGCCTTTCGCCATAGAACCGACCGCATCGCCTGCCTTGGAAATCCCTGCGCCGATCGTCTCGACACCGTCGTCGAACGAGCGAGCGACGGGCTCGGTGCCGTCGTTTCAGGACCATCTCGAACGGGCCGGCCGCACGCCCGACGCACGCCGCGACGAACCGTCATCGTCGGAGTCGCGTGCCGAACGGAACGAGCGCGACGATCGTCGCGATGCAGCTTCCGCAAGTAGCGACCAAGCGGGAGAGCGCGCCGAGGCCGAGCGCCGCGAAGAACGGACGGACCCGACTCCGAGAAACGACGGAGACGCGACCGAGCCGCAGAAAGACAACGCCGAGAAAGCAAGCAAGGACGCTCCTCCGAAAGTCGACGGGAAAAAGAAGCACGGCTCGTCCGATCGACATCATGAGAAGAAGAAGGGGGAAGATACGACCGGAGTGGCCGTCGTCGCTGCGGCGGTCGTACAAGAGCCCGCGGCGAAAGATACAGTGTCGAAAGACGAAGTGACGCTGACAGAAGCGGGCCCCGAAGCAGACGCCGCCGCGGCTGCCATTGCCGAAGCGGCCCGAGCGGCAGCGAAAGAGACCGCGAAGCCGACGGTAGCGATCGCAGGTAAAGGTCGTCACGTCGATCCTACGAAAGCAACTGCTACGAAAGCGGTCGTGTCGGAAGAAGACGCAGTGAAGGCCAAGGCTGAGCAAGCAACCGCCGCAGCTGAGCAGAATGCGACGAAAGAAACGCCGGAAGTCGATCCTGCCGTCGTGGCTACGGCTGCGCCGGTCGTGTCGGAGTTGAGCAGCACGCAGACTCCGAAAAAATCCGATAAGAACGTGAAGCCGGCCGCTGCGACCGCGGAGACGACCGTAACAACGGAAGCGGTTGCCGAGGTCGCGACGACGGAAGCTCCGCAACCGACTGCCGAAGCGAAAGCCGCGACCGACGCGCCGGCGAGCAAGCCGGAGAAGACGGAAGAAAAGCACGACGGTGCCGGCAAGAACGAAGCGGCTTCGACCGCGGCGACCTTCGCCGCGCAGTTGTCGAGTGCCGTCGAGGCGACGACGTCGACCAACGGCGCAACGACGACGGCCGTCGCACAGGATGCCGCGGCAAGCATCGATGCGGCTTCTGCGGCAACGACGCCATCGGCCGGAAGGACGGACAATTCGACCGGCACGACGACGAAGCTCAGTCCCGATCGAGTGGCGACGAACGAAACGTTTCGGGCGGCGTTGTCTACCGAAACGGCTGCGGCCCGTGCGACGGGAAGCGACGTCGAGCAAAGCGGCGGCTTGTCGACCGCCGATCGCGCCAGGTTCGTGCAACGTGTGGCGCGTGCCGTGCGCACGACGCACGAGCGTGGGGGCGAGTTGCAGATTCGCTTGAGCCCGCCGGAGCTCGGCCAGTTGCGGTTGCAGGTGCAGATGACCGACGGAACCCTTTCGGCGCGGATCGAGGCGGAGACTCCGCAAGCGAAGCAACTGCTGACCGAAAACCTCGGCGTGTTGCGCGATCGGCTGGCGGAACAGAACGTACGCGTCGAGCGGATCGACGTCGAATTGATGAACACCGGCAACGGCGGCTCGCCGAACATGCAGGATCGGCGCAACGATCCTCCGCAAGAATCGCTCCGCCGCGGCTTCGGCACGGCGCCGCGCGGCGCCGACACGGTCGATGCCGGAGCGGCCGACCCGCGCGCAAGCGGTACTACGCCGACGACCGCCGGGCGGCTCAACGTCGTGATCTAAACGAACCGAAGCTCAACCGTGAACAACCAACGAACTCACTCGAATCCGATAACCAACGAGGCACACGAATGGCTACCGATACCAGCGTCGGCTCCGGCACGACACCGAAGGTCGATCGCTCGAAGCTGCCGCAGCAAGTCGACAAGTTCAACAATTTGAAGTCGGAAGACTACATCAAGCTGATGGTCTCGGAACTTCAAAACCAAGATCCGTTGAACCCGATGGACAATGCGCAGATGTTGCAGCAGGTGAGCCAGATTTCGAGCATTCAATCGACGAATAACTTGTCGACGACGTTGAACTCGGTGTTGCTCGGCCAAAATCTTTCGAGCGTCGGCTCGTTGATCGGCAAAGGAGTGATCGGCATCACCGACGCCGGAACGGCCGTGCAAGGGATCGTCGATAGCGCATCGATCGTCGACGGCAAGCCGTATCTCAACGTGCCGAAGGCCGATGGTACGTCGTTGGATCAAGTCTCGCTCTCGAATATTTCGCAGGTTCTTTAAACGCAAGAATGCCCGACGGACGCAACGGTCGGACGATGCCGGGGCAGCATCGCAAATTCCTTCACACTTAACTTCGTCGCTCGATAAAGGGGCCAGATCATGGGCTTGTCTTCGGTATTCAATACGGCCGTCACCGGTTTGCAGGCGAGCGAAACGATGATCGACGTCGCAGGCAACAACGTCGCGAACTCGAACACGATCGGCTTCAAGAAGTCGGAAGCGTTGTTTTCGACGCAGTTCTTGCAGACGTTGGGGCTCGGCTCCGCACCGTCCGACGGCACCGGCGGTACGAACCCACGCCAGATCGGCCTCGGTACGCAGGTACAAGCGATTCGTCCCGACTTCACGCAAGGAACGATCGCGATCAGTTCCAATCCCTCGGACTTGGCGCTCCAGGGAGACGGGTTCTTCATCGTGCGCAGCTCGAGCGGTGAGCAACTCTATACGCGCAACGGTAAGTTCGAGTTGAACTCGCAGAGCGAGCTCGTTTCGGCAGGGGGCGAGCGCTTGCTCGGCTTCGGCATCGACGACAATTACCAAATTCAATCGACGACGCTGCAGTCGTTGACGATCCCGTTGGGTTCCGCGGCGGTCGCGAAGCCGACTGAGAACGTATATCTGCAAGGGACCTTGACGCCGACCGGAGCCGTTGCCGAGGCGGACAAGGGTGAGATCATCGCCTCGCGCGTCTTCAGCGACGGCTCGAAGGGCTACCCGACCACTTCGCCGAGCACTTCGATCGTGAATCTGCCGTCGACCGGCGCCGGCGCCGTTCCCGGCACCACTCCCGGCTCGATTCCCGACGGCACTTATCGCTACAAGTTCGTTTATGTAGACGCTAGCGGGAACGAGTCGACCGCTTCCACCCCGATCGGGCCGTTTACGGTTACCAACCCCACGACCAACTCGGTCGATCTCACGCTTCCGGCCGCGCCGTTGGGCTATACGACGACGCGTATCTACCGCACGGACGACACCACCTCGCCGTTTACTTACGACAAGATCGCGGACATCGCGGGCACGTCGACCGCTTACACCGATATCGCGGCTGCGGGCACCACGCCGCCGCTCACGGAAAGCGGCCTGATCGCCGGAGCGAGCTACAGCTACTACGTCACTTGGTACAACTCGCTCACCGGCCAAGAGAGCCGGCCGGTGTCTTCGATCGGTGCGCAAACCATCGGTGCAGATGGTCAGAAGATCGCACTGACGAACATCCCTCAACCTCCCACGGTCGCGCCGCCGGCATCTCCCGAATACGACCAGGTGCGCATCTATCGCAGCCTGGGAGACACATCGAACCAGCCGACCGAGCAATTCCGCCTCACGTTGCCGACCGGTTTCTCAGGCACGACCTATATCGACGGACAAAGCGATGCGTCGATCAACAACGATCTGAATAAGATCAATCTCGACGGACCCCCGATTTCGCTCACTACCTCGCTGAAAGACTTGGTCTATCTCGACGGCTCCAGCTACGTGCATGCGTTTCAGCCCGGCGCTACGTTTCAAGACGGCACCTTTACGTTCACGGGCCGCAAGGGAGATCGGGCGTTGACTGCCAAATCGTTGGCGATCGATGCGACGACGAACGTGCAAGACCTCGCCGACTTCATGGAAGAGGAAATGGGCATTCAGGCGATCAGCGGCAACGAAGGAGGGAGCATCACTCCCGATAGTCGACTGCAATTCATCGGCAACACGGGTGCCGACAACAAGTTGGAAATTCGTCTCTCGGGCATGCAGTTCACGCCGACCGGATCGACATCGACTTCTCAGGTGAACATGGCTTATACGTCGACGCAAGCAGCGACGGGCCAAAGCGCCGTGGCCGACTTCGTCGCTTACGACTCGCTGGGCATCGCCGTGAACGTGCGCGTGACGACCGTCTTGGAATCGCGCACCGGTACGGAAACCGTTTACCGTTGGTTCGCCGACTCCGGCGACAACGATCCGCGCGTCGGCAACAACATCGCGGTCGGTTCGGGCACGATCAAGTTCGACGGCGAAGGAAAGTTCATCTCGGCGTCCAACTCTTCCGTCGCGATCTCGCGCGAGCACATTCCTTCGACTTCGCCGATGGAATTCGAACTCGACTTCACGCAAATCTCGGGGCTTTCGGCTACGAAGAGCACCCTCTCGGCCACGCGCCAAGATGGTTTCCCGCCCGGCAAGTTGACCAGCTATTTGATCGGTGAAGACGGCAAGATTCGCGGCGTGTTCGACAACGGAACCGAACGGGATCTGGGCCAGATCGTGTTGGCTCGCTTCGCCAATCCGTCGGGCCTCGAACAACGGGGTCAGAATCTCTACAGCTCCGCGGTCAACTCCGGGTTGCCGGTTACTGGCAAGCCGGGCGATCAAGGAATCGGCACCGTCGTGTCGGGCGCGGTCGAGCAATCGAATACCGACATCAGCAAGAGCCTCATCGACCTGATCTCGGCATCGACGCAGTATCGGGGCAACGCGCGCGTCATCACGGCTGCGCAACAGCTGCTCGACGAACTTCTGAACTTGCGCCGGTAGGTCGACGTTTTCCGAATAGCCGACTTCGACGAAGAGACCTTTTACGATGATCAAAGTGACGAACCTCAGCGGCGAACCGTTTTTGCTCAATGCGGAACTGATCCGCTACGTCGAAGCTCGGCCCGACACGTTCATTACCTTGTTGCAGGGAGAGCGCATCGTCGTGCGCGAAACGATGGACGAAGTGTTGCATCTGACGCTCGACTATCAACGCTCGAAGCATTTCGTGCCGCTGCGTCGACACGCCGCCGCTTCCGCGACCGGCGAGTTCGAACTGCCGCCCCTGTTCGATGAGGCGGCCGCTTGAGTACCAGAAACGTGGTGATCTATGGATCCTAAAAAGCCCTACATCGACATCGCGTCGATCCTCGGCGTCGTCACCGCTTTGGCGGCGATGGTCTATGCGGTGCTTGCCGGCGGCGGCAGCGCGGGGGCGTTTATCGACTATCCCTCGTTGGCTTGCGTCGGCGGCGGCAGCATCGCTGCGCTCTTGATGTGTTATCCGCTGAAGAACGTAATGACGATCGGTAAGGTTTATAAAGTCGTCTTCGTCAATCAGTTGCCCGACGTTCCGGCTGTGATCGAGACGCTCGTGTCGCTGTCCGAAACGGCGCGTCGCGAAGGGTTGCTCGCGCTGGAGAATAAGATCGGCAGTCTGAAGGATCCGTTTATCGTGCTCGGTATTCAAATGGCGGTCGACGGCACTCGGCCCGAGATCATCGAAGAGGTGCTGCGAACGGAAATCGAATCGAAGGCGATGCGCCATAGCGTCGGCAAGGGGCTGATCGATCAGCTCGGAAAGTACGGTCCGGCGTTCGGAATGATCGGCACGCTGTTGGGGCTCGTGATCATGCTCGGCAATATGTCCGATCCGAATTCGATCGGGCCGGGAATGGCCGTGGCCTTGCTGACGACGCTCTACGGTGCGCTCTTGGCGAATGCGATCTGTCTGCCGTTTGCCGAAAAGCTCAACTTTCTCAACAAGCAAGAATTGCTGGCGATGGAGATCGTGCTGAAGGGAATCATGGCGATCCAGTCGGGCGACAACCCGCGCGTCATCCAGCAGAAGCTCAATATGTATTTGCCGCCGAAGGCCCGAACCCGCGGCTTCAAAGCGGCGTGAGCGCCGGGAAATCGAGATGACCGCGTATGGCGTTTCAAGAAGACCCGCCGGCAAGCTTGCCCGATTGGTTCGTCACCTACGGCGACATGATGTCGCTCTTGCTGACGTTCTTCATCATGCTCGTTTCGATGAGCGAACTGAAAACCGATAGCCGCGTATTGTCGGCCGTCGATGCGCTGCAGAAGCAATTCGGCAACGACAAGGAAAACGTACCGGGTGCCGCACGCCAAAGGGGCGCGAAAGTCGAAGCACCGCTCGGCCCGAACGCACTCGTGCAAGGTCTGCGACCGGGTCGGCAAGTGATGGCCGGCGGCACGATTCTGTTCGACGAAAACGTCGTCGCGCCGACGGACGACGAGGTTGCGAAGTTGCGGCTCATTGCCGAGCAGTTTCAAGGCAAAGCGCAGATGATCGAGATCCGCGGCCACACCTCGCGCCGGCCGTTGCCCAAAGACTCGCAGTTGACCGACCATTGGGATTTGGCCTTCGCCCGCTGTCGGGAAGTGCAGACCCGGCTCGAAGGGATGGGCATCGACCCGAAACGGATCCGGCTCTCGCTTTCGGCCGGAAACGAGCCGGTTTACAGCGGCGACGACTACTTGCGCCGCAAAGCCAACTCGCGCGTCGAGGCGTTTCTATTGAACGAATATGCCAGTGATTACGAAAATGCCGACGGCGCAGCCCCCAGCGACGTCAAACCCTAAGCGAGCGGCGCGGACGATTCCGTAAGCTAGAGTTGTTTCGGAAAGCGTCGATCGGTGACGTGATGGCGTAGTTTTTTCGAGCGGTAAACGGTTATGGCAGCTCCTCACGAAAAAGAAGCGGCGCATGCAGGTCCGGCGAAGGTCGGTCTGCTTTCCAAACTGTTGCCGGCATTGATAGTCATCGCCGTCGTGACGGGCGAAGGGGTCGCCGCGTTCATGTTGATGCCGTCGGTCGAGCAAAATGCGAAGGCCGCGCAGGAAGCTCTCGCCGCGAAGCCTCCGGAGCCCGAGCACAACGCCCACGACGCCGAGCTTTCGGAAGTCGATTTGGAGCCATTTAAGATCACGTCGTTTCAGCCGGCATCGAGCATTACGTTGCGCGTCGAGTTCCATCTGTTCGGGATGGTGCCGGCAGACAAAGCCGAAGCGTTTAAGACGTTGTATGAAGCGAAGAAAAATCGGGTGCGCGACAACGTCAACGGCATCATTCGCAGCGCCGAAATGAACGACCTCACCGACCCGGGGTTGGGCTTGATCAAACGGAAGATATTAGAGACAACTAACAAGGCGCTCGGAAAGCCGTTGCTCGAAGGAGTGATGTTCTCCGAGTTCACGTTCTTAGAACAGTAGTGAAGGAAACGTAGTTTCCGAAGCTGTTGTTTGCGAAGAGCGGCGTTATCAGAGTTGTCCGCGCAGTCGAAGTCGCCATCGCGCCAGGAGGGTGCAGGCACGACTGTTTCGTCCTAGCGAGTTGCTTCGCTCAGATCGTTTCGCGTCGAGAGTTGGCGGCTGTGAGGCCGTCGACCGTGACGCTTTCGGCTAAAGGAATGGATTCCGATGCCCGGCGACGAATCAAATCAGGTCAGCGCGAGCGAGATCGAAGAACTCTTGCGCCAAGCGCGCGAAGGAACCGCTCCCGGCGGTTCGCCCGCGGCAGGGGCTTCTTCCACGGCGACCTCGGACGCTTCAGGCGCAGGGGCGACGCATGCCGACTCGACCGTGTCGTCGAAGCCCGGTGTGTCGAAACCGGCCGCTAAGCCGGTCGTGCCGAGTCCGTCTCATGGCGAAAACTCGATCGCGCAGGCCGATATCGAGTTGCTGCTCAGCCATGCCGAAAAGGCGCTCGCTTCGGCGCAAGGAGCCGGTGACGACGCGTTGCCGGCCGGCGTCAATCCGTTCAAGTTGGAAGACTTCGCCGGTGCGCCGGCTTCGACCGAGATCGCGACGATCGAACTCGTGCGCGATGTCGAACTCGATCTGAAGATCGAGCTCGGCCGAACGCATATGTACTTGGAAGACGTCTTGAAGCTCCGTCGCGGCTCGGTCGTGCCGCTCGATAAGCTGGCCGGCGATCCGGTCGACATCTACGTCAACGGCCGGCTCATCGCCCGAGGCGAAGTGTTGGTGCTCAACGACAACTTCTGCGTGCGGGTCGCCGAACTCATCAGCAGCGAGGCGAGCGCCGCCGCCGGTTGATCGGCGTCGGGCCGTCGACGAACACGAAGCGAGAAGGGGGGCGATAGTCATGGCAGACAACGCGAAATCGCCGCTCGTTCACGGCTTGTTGCTCTCGGCAGCGCTGCTGCTCGGCGCGCATGCGCCGGCCTTGGCGCAACAGTCTTCCGCTCCTTCGTTCGGCGTTCGAAGTGACGCGGAAGCGACGCCGGCCACGTATCTCGCACCCTCTATTACACCGCCCGGAGCATTGCAATCGCCGGCCGCCGCGCCGGAGCCTCGGCTCCTTACTTTGCCGACTCCCGCAGCGCCCGTCGCAGTATCGCCGGTTGCTGTGGCACCGGTTGCCGAACCAGTCGCGGCCGTCGGGCTCACGCCTGCCGATGCGAAAGCGCCGAAGAAGCTCGCGCTGCCGGGTGCGGATAGAGCGGGCGCAAATAAATCCGGCGCAGATAAAGCCAACGCAGCGAATTCAGGAACCGATTCCAACGCCATGCGCAGCACGACGAGCCGTGGCCTTTCCGGCGTCGTTACCGTGTTGGCGAGCCTCGGCGTCGTGCTCGGCTTGTTCATCGGCATGGCGTGGCTCATGCGTCGCGGACTGCCGAAGCAAGGACGCCTATTGCCGCGCGAAGCGGTCGAATCGCTCGGGCGAATCCCTTTTCCCGGTCGGCAGCAGGGGCAGCTTCTCCGCGTCGGCAACAAGATGGTGCTCGTGAGTTTCTCGAACTCCGGCGCCGACGTCATCGCCGAGATCACCGATCCGCTCGAAGTCGATCGTCTGTCGGGCCTTTGCGCTCAGCACGATCCGCATAGCTCGGTGAAGACGTTCCGCGACGTCGTCGACCAGTTCTTCGGCGAGAAGCCGCAGCGTCGTGCGGCGGCGCGCAGCGCCGCGGCGATGAGAACGAAGGAGCGCGACGTTGTTTAAACTTCCTCGCTTCACACGCCGCCACGGTTTCCGCGCGCTGCTCGTGGCGATTTGCTTCGGCATCGCTTTAGCCGGCGTTTCGCTATACACGGTCTCGGCTTTCGCGCAAGAGTCGTCGAACAGTCCGGCGAAGCTGGCCGTGCCGACGGAGCTGCTCGGTGGTCCGCAACAATGGACCAGTCCCGAGGGGCTGACGTCGGCGTTGCAGGTGATGTTTCTGATGACGGTCGTAAGCTTGGCTCCGGCCTTGCTCATGATGACGACCTGCTTCATCCGCGTCCTCGTCGTGCTCGGGCTCTTGCGCCAAGCGCTCGGCACGCAGCAACTTCCGCCGAACCAAGTCCTCACGTCCCTCGCGCTGTTCATCACGCTCGCGGTGATGACGCCGGTATGGACGCAGACGTATGAGCAAGCGATCGTGCCGTATACGAACCATCAGATCAACGTCGAGCAAGCGTTCGAGCGGGGCGTCGGGCCGATCCGTCGGTTCATGAGTTTGCAGATCGAGCGCTGCGGCAACAGCGACGACGTTTGGCTCTTCCTCCGCTATACCTCGGTCGATAAGCAACCGGAGACGTACGACGAGGTACCCCTTTCGGCGTTGCTGCCGGCCTTCATGCTCAGCGAATTGAAGACGGCGTTCCTGATCGGCTTTCAGATTTACTTGCCGTTTCTCATCATCGACATGGTCGTCTCCAGCGTGCTCATCGCGATGGGCATGATGATGTTGCCGCCCGTGTTGATTTCGTTGCCGTTCAAGTTGTTGCTGTTTGTGATGATCGACGGCTGGCATCTGATCGTCGGTATGTTGATGGACAGCTTTCAAGCGTTTACGTGACGTCGCGAGCGGTGCTCTCGTTGTGCGCGCGTCGGTAGGGCTTCGTTTTTATTTTCGGTCGAGTGCAGGACATGGATGTTCAAGACGCCGTCGACTTGGGACGCAACGCCGTCATCCTGACGTTGGTGCTCTCGGCCCCTGCGCTGGCCGTGGGGATGATCGTCGGGCTCGTCGTCGGCTTGCTGCAAGCCTTGACGCAAGTGCAAGAACAGACCGTCGCGTTCGTGCCGAAGTTAATCGCGATGTTCCTCGTCGTCGGCCTCACGATGCCCTGGCTCCTCACGCAACTCTCCGACTACTGGATCGGCCTCATCTCGGCGATCCCGGAAAACCTGTAGAAGAAAGTCGGAAGTAAAAATGCAAAATGCAAAACGAGAAGAGCGAAGAGGCGGAGATATTCTCCTATTCCGACTTCTGCCTTCTGCCTTCTGACTTTCCTCCATGCCTTCCTTCGCTTCCGCTTACGTGATTCTGCTGATGCTCGTGCTTGTGCGCACTTCGAGCATCATGCTGTTTGCGCCGGTGTTCGGTACGAGCGAAGTTCCGCCGACGATCCGCGCCCTGCTGGCCCTGGCGATCTCGATGCTGATCGTGCCGGTGCAGTCCGTGGCTCGGGTTCCGCTCCCGACGTCGATCGTCGATCTCACGCTGATGCTCGCGGCCGAGACGCTTATCGGCCTGACGCTCGGCCTGGGAGTGATGATTCTTTTTTCGGCGTTCCAACTCACCGGTCAGATGATCGGGCAGCTCAGCGGCATGTCGCTCGGCGACGTTTACAACCCGAGCTTCAACGATTCGATGCCGCTGTTGTCGAACTTCTTGTACCTCACCACGCTCGCGGTCTACATGCTGATCGGCGGCCATCGGATGCTCATGGCCGGCTTGTTGAATACCTTTCAAGCAATCCCGCCCGGCATGGCCGTGATGCCGGCCGGAGCCGAGCGGTTGCTGGTGAATCTCTTCACCGAAAGTTTCGAGCTCGGCGTGCGCGCGGCCGCTCCGGCGACCGTTGCGCTGCTGCTGGCGACCGTCGTGCTCGGGCTCGTCAGCCGGAGCTTGCCGCAGTTGAACATCCTCGCGCTCGGCTTCGGCTTCAATGCCTTGGTAACGTTCAGCGTCCTCACGATCACGATCGGCGGCGCGTGCTGGTTGCTGCAAGAGCGGCTCGAGCCGACGATCGACGTGCTGCTGGAAACGCTGTTGCCGGTCGCTTCGCCGAGCCCCTCTGCTTCGCCGAGCCCTTCTTAGCACCATAAGGCTCTTCGCGAAATCTTATGGCCGACGACGACTCCGAAAAGTCACACGACGCCACCGACCACCGGCGCGACGAAGCGCGGCAGCAAGGTGAGATTGCGCGCAGCCAAGACTTAGCCGCGGCGGTCGTGTTGGTCGTCGCGCTCGGCTTGCTCTATTCATGGTGGATGACGATCGTCGACTTTCTCGGCGGCTTCGCCTCGCTGCAACTCGGCGGCGAGGCTTGGCTCAGCGCCGATATCGACTTCGTCGGCACGCAGATGCGCGAAGTTCTCATGAGCTTGGGCAAGGTGCTCGTCCCTTTGTTCGGGCTGTTGTTGCTCGCCGCCGTCGGGGCCAATCTCTTACAGTTCGGGTTCTTGTGGTTGCCCGAGAAATTGATGCCCGACTTCGGCCGGCTCAACCCGCTGTCGGCGTTCGGGCGCATCTTCGCGATGGCGAACCTCGTGAAGCTGATGTTCGGCCTGTTCAAGATCGGGCTCGTCGTCGGCGTGGCCTATCATGAGTTGGCCGATCAGATCGTGCCGATTCTCGGACTCACGGCCTTGAGCTTGCCGCAGATCGCGACGTATCTCGTCTCGATCTTATTCTGGACGACCTTCAAGATCGCCGCCGCGCTCGCGCTGTTGGCGATCTTCGACTTCGGCTTTCAATGGTGGAAGCACGAAAAAGATTTGAAGATGTCGACGCAAGAGCTGCGCGACGAAATGAAGAACATGCAGGGCGATCCGCAGATCGCGTCGCGGCGTCGGCAAGTGCAGCGGCAGCTGGTGCAGAACCGCTTGAAGACGGCCGTGCCGAAGGCCGACGTCGTGGTGACGAATCCGACGGAGCTCGCCATCGCGCTGCAATACGATCCGGAGAAGATGGCCGCGCCGATCGTACTGGCGAAAGGGGCCGGCGTGCTTGCGCAGCGCATTCGTCAGATCGCCTTGGAAAACGGCATCCCGATCGTCGAGAAGAAGCCGCTCGCGCAGGCGCTCTATAAAGAGGTCGACGTCGGGCATCCGATCCCCGGCGGGCTCTATTCCGCGGTCGCCGAGATCATGGCCTACGTCTATCAGCTGAAGGGGAAGACGATGCCCCAACGGCCGGCGGCGTAACGGTAGCCCACGGTCGGCGCGGTCGGTATAACGTACGACTTCGCGAAACGCGCGCGTGCTGTGCTTCACTGCTTCTCTCTTGCCGTCTCTCTTGCTTCGAGCTTCGCCATGAATGATGCGCTCTTCGATGTGTCCGGCCAGGTGGTGTTGGTTTCCGGAGGAACTCGCGGCATCGGCCGGAGTATCGCCGAAGGGTTCTGTGCGCGCGGGGCGACCGTCGTCGTGACCGGTCGCGACGGCACAGTCGCCGAGCAAGCAGCCGTCGAGATCGCGGCATCGGAGTCGGTCGCGCAGAACGCAGGCCGGTGCTTCGGCATCGGCTGCGACGTGGCCGATGCGGCGCAGATGCAGCCCCTCGTCGATCGGATCTTAGCCGAGCATGGCCGAATCGACACGTTGGTGAACGTCGCAGGAGTGAACCGCCGGAAGCGCTCGGAAACCGTCACCGAAGAAGACTTCGACTTCATCATGGGAACGAACTTCCGAGGCGCTTTCTTCCTGTCGCAAGTCGTCGGGCGGCACATGCTCGAGCGGCGCAGAGGGAGTCAGATCAACATCGTCTCGCTCAACAACCATGGGCCGTTGCCGTGGGTCTTGCCCTATGCGGCGAGCAAGGCGGCGCTCGGACACATGACGCGCGTCCTAGCGATGGAGTGGGGGCCGCGCGGCATTCGGGTAAACGCCATTGCGCCGGGCTTCATCCTCACCGACTTGTCGAAGAAGCTCTGGTCGAACCCAATGATGCAGGAGTGGAACACCGAGAACACGCCGCTCCGCCGGCTCGGCAAGCCCGACGATATGATCGGCACGGCGATCTTCTTGGCGTCGGAAGCTTCGGCCTTCATGACGGGCCAGATCGTCTTCGTCGACGGCGGCTTCTCCAGCGGGATCATGTGGCCGATCGAGAAGGCGCTGTGAGTTCGATCGTCGCGGAGCTGGGCACCGGGTATGCACCCGGTGCTATTGAACGATCAGCGACTACGCGAGCCGCATTACCGACCCCTGACCCCTTCTTCAAACGAGCAAATCATCCAGCGGCGGGTGCCAGAGCGGGAGTCTTGGAAACAGTGCCGAGGCGAGGCGCAGGGCCCGTTGCGACGAGGCTTTGAGTCGGGCCGAGGCCGCGGCTTCGTCGATGTCGAGGTGTCCGAGCAGCAGACGCGTGAAGTCAGCGGAGCTGAGGCGAATCCAGGTCTTCGTCGAGCTGCCGGAGATGAGCTTCACGCTCCGGCGCGAAATCATCAGGCAAAGTCGCATGTCGCCGACCGTGATGCCGAGCTCGGTGGCGCGGGCCAATTCTTCGCTGCGTGCCGGTTCCGCTTCGGCCGTCGCTGTTGCGGGGGAAAGGGCTTCGCGGAGACGCTCGTGTAGCGTCGGCAAAAGTCGGCGGAGGAATTCCGGTTGATCGAAGAGCTTGACCATCGTCACTTCGCCGTCGCAGGCTTCCGTCCGGTGCAGCATGCCGCCGGCCGTTTCGACGGCGCTCCACAACGGTTCGTCGGGAGCCAGATGCAGCCGCACGACATGATGGTCGCGCTCGATCGCATCGCCGCAGGCTCGCGCCAGCAGGCGCTCTTGAACACCGCAATGTTTGTCCGAAGCGACGAGCTCTAAGATCGAGTCGTCGCGCTGGACGACGTAGCCGACGATCGAGCCGTCGTCGAAATCGAAGTCGAAGCGCTTCGGCCCGGCGAGCGCGACGAACACATGGTCGGCATAGCGATTGACGAGCCAGCGCCAGTAGGCTTCGGTTCGCTCGTAAGGTCCGTAAGCCTTGGCGGTGCGCTCTTGATAGAGTCGCACGAGCGACGGCAGCTCGACATGCCGCCACGGGCGGATCGTGATCTCTTCGTCGATGCCGTGCGGCGCGAAGCCGCGCACGGAAAGCTGGGCCAACAGGTCGCGCGCGCCGACTTGCGCATGGCTATGCCGCATGCAGACGACCCAATCGCTCCGACGAAAATAATGCGGTATGCGGGTCGAAAGCATTCCGAGCACCGAGCCGTCGGCGGCCATCGCGGCATCGGCTTGCTCCAGCAATCGCCGGCCGTAATCGCGACCGCGGCATTCGGGCAACACGCCGAGACGGTGCAGCGCCGTCGCCGGGAGCGCTTCGTTGCCGAAGCGAACGACGCGCTGCGCCAAGTGCGCATGGCCGAGAACCTGCATCCCGCGCTTCACGACGAGCCGATCGCACGGTTCATACAGCGGGTCTTCGAGCGACGAAGCGAAATCGTCTTTCGACGGTGCATGGAACACGGCCGAGAGCAGCTGATGGATTCCGGCATGGTCTCCGGCGCCGGCCGGTCCGATGCGCACGACGTCTTGCGGCGCGGCGGCGACACCGAGCGGCCAGATGTAAGGAGAATCCGCGGAATTCTCTCCGGCGTTCTCCTTCGGGCCGGCAGTCGTCTTCGCGGCGCGAGGGGCCGGACGGGGCGTTTCCGCAGGTTTTTGCTCATTCAAGCCGACGATTGGTTTCGCTGTGGATAACCGGTCGACAGGTCGGGCAAGCGGGGCCCTCGTGGCTAGGGCATCGTCCGCAATTGTGCCGGGGCGCATGGTCAGAATCCCTTCTGTTGTCAAGACCAATCCTATTCGCCCGTTAACTTAACGCCCTTGTGCTCCGATTGCTAGCAAAAAATCACGGACATCCCGTTCCGGAAATAAAAAGGCGCTGTACTCGCGCGAGCCGAGCACCGCTTGAGCACGTTCGTTTTGCTGCGCATCGGCGAGCCGGCTCGTCCAGCGCTCACGCTCCGGGGCGACGAATTCTTGCAGCGCCCCGTTGAGATCGCGAATCGCGCGGCAACGGGCGCGAGCCGATTCTCGCGTCGGTTCCGCAGCGGTCAGAACGCGTTTCTCGGCGATCATCGCACCGGCCCGCGCGGCGGTATCGGCGTTTGAAAGCGAACCGACATCGATCGAGCGCTCGGGATGATGCGTAAGCTCCCAGAGCTTATGGCGCACGGCCGGCTCGTCGACGGCGACGTCGTGTGCGCGAGAAGTTCCGCTCTCAGGTGGAATCGGCAGCCGCCGGGTTGCCGTGGCGACGGCGTAGCTCGGGGCGGGGACTTCCCAATAGCGTTCGATCAACAGGTCGGTGAGCTCGTCGTACTTCCCGCCGCCGATGCCGTGTAGGAAGAGATCGCTCAAGACGAGCCGCGCATACATCGTGGTGATGAGTGCCCGACTCCGAATGCGAACGCCGCGGGTAGCCTGTTCGGCTAAGATCGCCGCGGCTTTGTATGGCGCATCGGCGCCGGAAGTCGGAAGGCGAAACGTCGTGTCGCGATGATCGGTGATTTCGATTTCGTCGGCGACACGGCGCACCATCGGGCGGCGCCGGCGCGGGTCTTGAGCGGTCCAAAGCCAGAGCGGGGCTTCGAGCCACACGTCCGAAGCTTCGAGAGCCGGCACCGGATGATGCGTGCTGCGAATGTTTTCTCGGCGGCGATATTCGACGAGGGTTCGATTGTGAACTTCGACGAAGCGCGGCAGGTCGGCGAGCAAATGCCAAGCGAACGTACGAAACTCCGGCGTATCGCAGAGTCGGCTTTGCGGAAACTCAAGCGTCTCCAGGCCCCATTCCGCTTCGAGAGCGTGACGCGTTTGCGCGATGCCGAGTCCGATGCGGCCTGTCCGTTCGGTAGCCGCGACGATCGCAGGCCAAGCCTGGTTCAACAACGGCTCGGCAATGAACGGCCGAAGCGTTTCCGCCGCGCGGCGCCCGAAGCTGCCGAACAGATCACGATCGGCAACGGCCCGCTCTTCCCAGGGGATTTCTTCCGTCGCGGCATCGAACGGCACGTTCTCCACGCGCGGCTCCCGCAGCGTATCGGTCGGCACGGGGAGCGACGGGCTCTTGAGCGTGTCGCCGTCGATCACGAGATTGATCGCTGCGGAATCGGTTTCGCGCGCGAGCCGTGCCAGCGCGAAGTTCTTGGCCCAGACGCCGACGTGAAACATCTCGGGCTGGTGGCCGGCAAGCAACACGCGCTCGCCGCTCGGACGCGCGGCGTTGCGATACGAGGTCGTGTAGTCGAAAGCTTCGACGAGCAACCGGGCGCGAGCATCGGCGGCGAGCGAAGTTAAAGGTCGGCCCGCGATCTCAGCTCGGCCGGTTGCCGAATGCGCCGCGCGATTGTGCGCGATCAGTTCCGGCAACACCGACCAAGGGGGATCGATCAAGACGCCGCCGTCGGCGCGTGGGGCGCTAAGCCGGCCTCGGCTCATCCCGCACAACCCTCGCGCTGTCGGAGCGTGCCGGTCCAGAGTTCCCCTTCGCAGCTCCCGAGCCCGATGCGGGCGAAGCTTCGATCGAGAACCAAGTGGTAGTATTCGAGCCGCGTCCAGCCGTTGTCGAGCGAACCGCCGAACGAACGATTCTCGTCGAGATAGATGCGCGGCACCGGCAGCTCGCGGATCCGGAGCTTCGCATGCGCGGCCTGCACCCACAGCTCGAGCGGCATCGCATAGCCGGCTTCGTTCACTTGGAGCTTGTCGAGTGCTTCGACCCGATAAGCTTTGAAGCCGCAGAAGGCATCGGTGAGGTTGAGGTTCAAGCGGCGATTGAGCTCGGCGGTGAGTTGTTGATTGATGCGCTTCCGCTCGGCCGGCGCTTCGTTGTCTCCCTCGAAGTCTTGCAAGTAGCGACTGCCGGAAACGATGTCGTAGCCCGCGCAGGCTTCGACGAACATCGGAATGCGTTGCGGCTGGTGCTGGCCGTCGCAATCGATCGTGACGACGATTTCGTAGCCTTCGCGGCGCGCGTAGTCGAACGCCGTGCGGAGCGCGGCTCCGTAGCCGCGGTTCTTCGGATGCCGCTCGACATGGACCCCCGCCAACGAGCGGAACTCGGCGGAGTCGAGCAGTTCCGAAGTGCCGTCGGTCGAGCCGTCGTCGACGAGCAGGACCTCGCGACTATGGCGGCGCACCTCATCGACGACCGCGCGGACATGCTTCACTTCGTTGTAGACCGGTAAGGCCGTCAGAAATCGAGTCATTGCAAGGCCTCGGCCGCGAGAGAAGGTATTCGATGAGCTTTGCCGCCGAAACGGCACGTGCCATTCTAGGTGTCGACCCAGCCGAAGGCAACGAACGGCCGGCAGGCGACGTTGCCGTCAGCCGGAACGCGTTAGCGTCCGGTTCCGTATGCTTTAATCCATCAACACGCCGGCGACGGCGGCATTGATGAGCGTGGCGAGAAACCCGCAGAGTAGGGCCCGTCCGCCGAGAGCCGCGAGGTCGCCGCGGCGCGAAGGGGCCATCGCCCCGACACCGCCGAGCAAGATGCCGAGCGAGGCGAGGTTGGCGAAGCCGGTGAGCGCATAGGTCGCCAAGACGTAGCCGCGCGGCGAGATCACGTCGCGATAGCCGTCTGCGCCGCCGGCCGTGAGCTTCATGAACGCGATCATCTCGTTGCTTACGAGCTTGGTGCCGAGCAAGTCGGCAAGCAGCGGCACGTCTTTCGGCTCGGCTCCCATGAGGAACGCGGCCGGGGCGAAGAGATGCGAGAATAGATATGCGAGGGAGAAGCGGTCGGGCCACCACGTGAGCGAATCGGCAGCGAGGCCGCAGGAGATGAGGCCCGGCTTGATGCCGGCAAGCAGGGCATCGATCAAGGCGATGAACGCGAGGAACGCGATGATCATCGCGCCGACGTTGAGCGCCATATGCAGACCGTCGCTCGCGCCGGCCGCTGCGGCATCGATGGCATTGGCGTGTAGTTTCTCGGAGCGGATCTTCGCCCGGCCGTGCGTCTCGGGGAGTTCGGTTTCAGGCAGCATCAGCTTCGCCAGATACAAGCCGCACGGCGCGGCCATGACGCTCGTCGCGAGGATCGCGACTTCGTCGGCCCCCATGCGGATATAGACCGCCATCATGCCGCCGGAGATGGTCGCCATGCCGCCGACCATCAGCGCCAACAACTCCGAGCGGGTCATGCGCACGACGTACGGCTTCACGATCAGCGGGGCTTCGGTTTGACCCATGAAGACGTTCGCCACGGCCGAGAGGGTTTCTGCGCCGCTGGTATCCATCAGATACATCATCGCGCGAGCCATCAGCCGAACGAAGAACTGCAAGATGCCGAAATAATAGAGGACCGTGAAGAACGACGAGATGAAGATGATCGCCGGGAGCGCCGTGAACGCGAAGACGAAGGCGCCGTCGGGGCCGAACGCGCCGGCCATCGCGTCGGGATCGGCGAGCTTGCCGAAGACGAACTTCGCACCGACGCCGGTGAAGTCGAGGAACTGCTTGATCGCGCCGCCGACCGCTGCGAACGCGCGATAGCCGAGGTCCCACTTCAGCACGACTAGGGCTAGCGCGACTTGGAGCGCGAAGCCGCAAGCGATGGTGCGGTAGCGCACGGCGCGCAGGTTGGCCGAGCAGGCTGCGACGATGCCGATGAAGCACGCGACGCCGCAAGCCCCTTGTCCGCGCGGGCCGATCGTGCCGCGCAGCGCATACGCCGCGACTCCGAGCACGACGACCCCGGCGACGATGCCGAACCGCCACCAGCGCGGCGTGGGGGCGAATTGCGGAGCAACGCCGACGACTTCTTTCGCGGGCTCGGCCGAAGGTTCCAAGGGGTGCGATCTCCGAGCGAGAGTGTCGTCGTCGGGCGTGGACTTTAGAAGAGTCGGTTGTAGCCGTTCAGCGCCGCTACGCGATAGGCTTCGGCCATCGTCGGATAGTTGAACGTGGTGTTGATGAAGTAGAGCAGGGTGTTCCCTTGCCCGGGCTGCGACATGATCGCTTGGCCGATGTGAATAATCTCGGCGGCGTTTTGGCCGAAGCAGTGGATGCCGAGAATCTCGAGAGTTTCCCGATGGAACAACAGCTTGAGCATGCCCGCCGTTTGGCCGGTGATCTGAGCGCGAGCCAAGCTCTTGAACTGCGAGTGCCCGACTTCGTATGGGACCTTCGCTTCCGTGAGTTCCCGTTCGGTGAGGCCGAGCGAGCTGATTTCAGGGCTGGTGTAGATGCCGGCCGGGATGAACTTCGTCGGCATGTGGTCGAGCATGCCGTCGCAGAAGTGGGTCGCGGCCGAGCGGCCTTGACTATAGGCGGCGCTGGCGAGCGAGGGGAAGCCGATCACATCCCCGACGGCGTAGACGTGCGGCACCTTGGTTTGAAAGAATTCGTTGACCTCGATCTGTCCGCGGCTGTTGGGCATGATGCCGACTTTATCGAGCCCGAGCTCTTCGATGTTGCCGGAGCGGCCGTTGGCCCAAAGGAAGACTTCGGTCTTGAGTTGCTTGCCGCTCTTAAGATGCAGGACGACGCCGTCGTCGCAACCTTCGATCTTGTCGTATTCTTCGCCGTGGCGCAAGAGCACGCCCCGATCGCGCATGTGGTATGAGAGGGCGTCGATGATCTCGTCGTCGAGAAACTCCAAGAGCTTCTGGCGCGTGTTGACGAGGTTGACCTTGCAGCCGAGGTTGCGAAACATCGAGGTGTATTCGCAGCCGATCACGCCGGCGCCGTAGATCGTGATCGATTGCGGCGTGTCTTTCAGATCGAGAATCGTGTCGCTGTCGAAGATGCGGGGGTGAGTGAAGTCGACCCCCGGCGGCCTGTAGGGGCGCGAGCCGCTCGCGATGACGAACGCCTCGGCCTTCATCACGTTGCGGCCGCCGTCGTCTTGCAAGGCTTCGATCGTAAACGGATCGATGAAGCGCGCGGTGCCGACCGTTACGGGCACGCGATTCCGTTCGTAGAACGTCTTCCGCATATCGACTTGCTTCGTAATGACCGCCGCCGCCGAACGACGAAGCTGCGCGAAGCTGAAGCTCGCCGTCACGCCGGCTTCGCGATAGAGCGAGTTCTGATTCGTTTCGGTCATCCGGTAGATGGCGAACCGCAGGGCCTTGCTGGGGATGGTCCCCTTATGCGTGCAGTTGCCGCCGAGCTTCACGGCCTTCTCGATCACGGCGACGTTCTTGCCTTGCTTGCAAGCTTGCATCGCCGCTCCTTCGCCGCCGGGCCCGGTTCCGATCACGATCAGGTCGAATTTTTGCTCGTTCATTTATGCGTCGTTATGAAGCGTTAAGAAGTGATGCGAAGTGGAGTTGCAGTCGTCGTCGGCGTTGCTGCGGTCTCGCGAAAATTAACCGAAACGGCAAAAGCCTGCGACGGCTAATCGGCAGGCCCGGCAACTGGGCGGCAGGAATTGTAGCAAATGAACGGAGCATTCATGATCGACGACCTCTTTCGGGGAGGCCGCGGTTCCGTTCGGGAACCATCGCGCTTTAAAGCGAATTCGCGGCATTTCGCGTAGTCGAAGGTGGGGATTCCGCCGAAGCGCCGCTAGCACTTCCCGGCCGGAACGAGCCCAAGCCGACGAACGAGACTCTCATCGAAAAATCATCGAACCCTTCCCTGCGCCGGCCGTAGAGCCTGTTACCAAGCCGTTGCCCGAGCCTCGGCGGCGATCATTTCAAGTACCCGTCGCATTCGACACATGCTCGAAACTTCATGTATGAGCGATCGGCGAGCGGCGGCGAATAGATGCCGCCGCTAGTTGCGTTCGGCATGGGCGTCTCATAGATTGTGGATCGTTCCCGTTGGATTTTAGCACCCCCGTTTGTCATGGAGAGTCTCTTATGAAGTTTTCCGCATGTTTGGCCGTTGTGGCTTTGTCGTTCGGCGCCGCTTTCGTTTCGGCCGAAGAAATCAAGAGCGGCTTGGCTGCCGGTGAAGGCATCGGCCCGTTCACGGTCACGAAGATCGCCGGCGCCGCCGACGACGGCGTCAAGGTCGGCGACGACCTTTGCTACCGCTGCAAATACGGAGGCCGCCCGCAAGTCATGGTCTTCACCCGTAAGGGCGGAGCCGAAGTCGTGAATCTCTCGAAAGAGTTGAACACGGCCGTCACGAAGAACGAAGCCGCTAAGTTGGCCGCGTTCGTCAACGTGATCGGCAGCAAGGCCGACGCCGAAAAGACCGCCAAGGCTCTCGGCGCCGACAGCGCCAAGGTTCCGGTCGTCGTTCCGGTCGAGAATGAAAACGGTCCGGCCAACTACGGTATCAACCCAGACGCCGAAGTCACCGTGATCATCGCCAAGGGTGGCAAGGTCATCTCGAGCACCGGCTACGCTGCCGGCAAGTTCGACGCCGCCGCCGTCGCCGCCACGGCCAAGGCCGTCAACTCGGCTGCCGAGTAGTATTCGCTGAGTTAGCCGCAAGCCGACTCATGAGAAGCTCATCGACCACGGCCGACTCGCAAGAGTCGGCCGTGGTTTTTTCGTTGACGATTCCCGCTGCATTGCGCTGAAGACTTACCACCGATCGCAGCTTTACACGGAAGCCACGCATGCCGCACGTTTTGATCATCCACGAAGTCGCCGATTACGCTGCGTGGAAGAAAATTTTCGACGGCGCGGCGACGATCCGCCGAGAGGCCGGCGAACGGCGCTATCAAGTGCTGAAGGACCACGCCGACCCGAATCGGATCGTGCACTTCTCCGAGTGGACGTCGATCGCAGATGCAAAACGCTTCTTCGAATCGCCGCAGCTCGTCCGCATTCGCGCAGAAGCCGGCGTGAAGTCGCCGGAGTTCAACTACTTGGACGAACTGGAATCGGGGATGCTGTAAGCCCGTGCGACGATTTTTGATTCGCTGCGGGGTAGTTTGTCAGTTTGAATCTAGCCAAACATCTCGAATCCAGTGCGCCAAGCTCGGCCACTTTTCAGACGACCAGCCATTGTGTGACCAGAACACAACTTCATTCGCAGGATTGATGCAGTAGAAGTCTGCATTGTTTTCGCAAATCGGTAGTAAGCTGCGAGGGACGCCGTAACTCTCCCAGGCGTCATCGATGACACTAAACAAGTCGGTATGTGAGTCAGGACAAGTAATGGTCACGGGCTCAAGTGGGCCGCACACCACATCGCTGGCTTCAAGCAGATAGCGGCGAAAATCGGATGGAAACTTTACGGCGAGTCGACGTTCAACGTCATCCACCTCGGAGGCGGTAGGCAAGCGCATTGGTAAAGGCACGGGCTCGTTGCGGTCTCGTAATTCACGAAAAACATCATCGAGCGTCACGTTGTACCTCATCCTAACGATCGGTTAGTTAACCGAAGGAGTATCGGATGCCTCGTTACTTCAACAACGGCGCCACGAACGCTTCCACCACCGCGTACGTCACCTCGTTGTTGAACGTCTTCAGCAGCTTCCCTTCGCGATCGTAGACGAAGATGCAGGGGACCGAGGCGATCTTGAGTTTCTTGTAGAGTTTTTCGTCTTCATCGGTCGAGAGGATGTTGTCGAACGTCGCTCCTTGCTTCTTCAAGAACTCGAGCGGCCCTTCAAGCTCTTCTTCCGGCTTGCCGAGGCCCGAGTAGTTCGTGCAGAGCGAGATGCAGGCGAGCTTTTCCGGTCCGTATTTCTTGTGCAGGCCCACGAGGCCGGGGAACTCCTTCATGCACGGCTCGCAATACGTGCTCCACGCATCGACGATCACGAGCTTTCCTTTCTTCGACGCGATCAAGGCCTGAACCTCGTCGAAGTTCTTGAGCACGAGCTTAACGTCGGCCGCTGCAGCAACGGGTGCCGCGCTCGCCGACGGAGCCGGAGCGGCTTTCTGCGCCGAGCTCCCGGAACCGGCCGAGGCATTCGAGCCCCCGGAGCCCCCCGCCGCCGCGACTTTCCCCGGCGGGGCATCGCACCCGAGCACCAACAGCGCCGCTGCCAACATCCAAACGCGCATCGCATCGCTCCCTGTTTGCTTAAGCTCTTCTTACAGCGTCTTCAAGTTACAGCGTCTTCAAATATTCGATCAGGTCGCCCCGTTCTTCCGGCGTCAGCGTTCCTTTGCCGGTTACCTTCTCGGGATCATGGTCCCCCGTGAGAACTTCCTCCAGCGATTTCGCACGGCCGTCGTGCAGCAGTCGCACGCGCTGATACACGCCGACGAGCGACGGAGTATTAAACCCTTGATACACGTCTTTCGCGTCCCCCAGGCCGACGTCGTGAATCTGGCCGTCGGTGAAGTGGTCTCCCTTATGGCAACGCGCGCAGCCGGCCTTCGCACCCTCGAACACCGCGCGGCCTCGCTCGACGACCGTCGCGAGCCCGGTATCCTTCGCGGCCGCCGCGGCATACGGATTCGGCGGCGCGTGAACGCCGTCGAAATAGGCGACCAGCGCCGCGACGTCGTCGTCGGTCGGTTCGGGGCCGAGCATCGTGTCTTGCAGCGATTTGCGCATCGCGGCGTGAATGTCTTTTTGCCAGCCGTGCCAAGTCCACGGAGCGGTGCGCGCGACGTTCGCCAAGCTCGGCACCGTCTTGAAGGTCCGGTCGGAGCCGTCGTTCAGCGTGTCCATCACGGTCGAGTTCGGGCCTCCTTCCCAGTGGCAGCTATAGCAACTGTACCATTGGTCGAGGCTGCGCCGCGCGTCGAGAAAGATAGCATGGCCGGTCCGTGCCAACGACGGCTCGGCCGGCCCGCCGAGCGAGATCGTCTTCGCGACTTCTCGCTTCTTCAAGTCGACGATCTGCACGCTGTTGCCCAGATAGTTGGCGACGAAGATCCGCTTGTTGTCCTTCGCCGCGCGAATGTTCATCGGCCGACCGGCGAGCGGCACGCGGAAGAACTTTTCCGGGTCGCGATAAACTTTCGGGTCTCCCAAGTCGCCGGGTCCGCCGACGCTCATAAACTTCTGATCGGCCAAGCGATAAGCGAGCAGTTCGTGCGTACCGGCCGCGCTGCAGACCATCCATTCCTGATTCGGCGTGAAGGCGAAGCCGTGCGGGTCGCTCATGGCGAGGCCCGGCACGTCGAGGGAAATCGCCTCACGATATTCGTTCTTCGCGAGCAGGCCGCGCGCGATGCGCGTCGCCAAGACCCAGCCGAGGCGAATGTTCCCCTGCGTGATCGGAAACTGGCGATAGATGACCCAGGGGAAGTAAACCTGCTTGCCCGCTTTGTCGATCTCGAGCTGGCCGATGTTGATGCCGCCGCCGGTTCGATGTTGAAAATCCAGCTTGCCGGCCGCTAGGTCGACGACGCTCACGGTCTGATCGCCGCTCGTCGATACGGCGAGCCGTTTGCCGTCGGCCGAGATAGCCATCTGCCGCGGCCAGCGCGCGACGTCGATCTTCTTCGTGAGCTCCATCTTCTTCAGATCAAGCTCGGCGACTTGCGCCGAGGCCGAAAGCGAGACGTAGGCCTTCGCGCCCCCTGGCGCTACGGCCAAGCCGGCCGGATGCATGCCGACGTCGATCGTGCCGACCTGCTTCAAGCCGGCCGGTTTCGTAAGGAGCGGAGCGGCGATTTCATAGAGCTCGACCGTGCCCGAGTACATGCAGGCGACGAGCACGCGTCGACCGCCGGGGAGCATGGCGAGCGAGGTCGGATGTTCGCCGCAAGGAACTTCGGCCACCACGCGCCCGGCCGCAACGTCGACCAGCGACAACGAGTTCGAGCTTTGATTCGCCGTGACGAGGTAGCGCTCGTCGGAAGTGAGTTGCAGATCGACCGGCGAACGATCCAGATCCGCCGGCACCGAGCTCGGCGCATTCGGCGCGGCGGCCGATTGCGGGCCGGTTTGCGGTGCCGCGGCGTGGGCTGTCCGTTCGGTCGGCGAATGAGTGCCGCGGTCGAGCGCGGAAGCCGCTACGAGGCCGAGCGCCAAGCAGATCGATAACCGTTTGCGGGTGAAGAGCGCCATGAAGTTCGGGCTCGCACGTAAAAGGCAAATGGGCAGGACGGAGCAGGGCGGGGGAGCGCGCGGCGGGAAAGACCTTATAGTAACGTCGCCGGCCGGGAGACCGCAAGCAAGCGAAGCCGCACTCTTCGCAACGCCCTCGACGTCGCGTACACTGCCGGCACCTCGCCCGCCCGCCCGCCCACACCTTTTGAGAGATCGCCTCGCATGGCTGCCGCCGAACTTGCTCCTTCCGATCGTGCGCTGCTCGGTTCGAGCGTCGACGATCTCGACACGCCGTTCTTATGCCTCGATCTCGATGTCATGGAAGCGAACATTCGCGCCGTCGCCGCGGCCTGCAGCGCCAAGGGGGTCGCGTGGCGGCCGCATGCTAAGGGGCATAAGAGCCCGATCGTAGCGAAAGCCGAACTCGCGGCCGGTGCGCTCGGCGCGACGTGCGCGAAACTCGGCGAAGCGGAAGTGCTCGCCGCCGGCGGTGTGCGCGATCTATTGATTGCGAACTTGATCGTCGGCCCCGGCAAGGTTCGCCGGTTGGTTGCCTTGCGAAAGATCGCCGATCCGGTCGTCACGGTCGATCATCTCGATCAGGCCCAACCGATCGGCGCAGCGATGGCCGCGGCGGGGCTGAAGGTGCGCACGATCATCGAGATCGACATCGGCCTGAAGCGCGTCGGCACGCAACCGGGCGAGCAGACGCTCGCGCTCGCTCGTGCGCTGGCTGACATGCCGGGCATCGAGTTCGCCGGCATCATGGGCTACGAAGGGCATCTGCTCACGCTCGAAGACCCGGCCGAGAAATTGGCGAAGATCAATGCCGCGCTCGATATTCTCTCGACCGTGAAAGCGCAGTTGCTCGCCGCCGGGTTGCCGTGCCCGATCGTGTCGTGTGCGGGCACCGGCTCGTATCGGATTTCGATCGCGCATGCCGACGTGACGGAAGTGCAAGCCGGCGGCGCGATCTTCATGGACGCCTTCTATCGGCACAAATGCAACGTGCCCGAGCTGCAATACGCGCTGACGATCCCGGTCACCATCGTTGCCCGACCGACGCCGGAGCGGGCGATCATCGACGCCGGCCGGAAGACGATGAACATCGAAGTCTGCACGCCGGAAGTTCTCGACCGCAAAGACATCCACATCGAACGCCTCTCGGCCGAACACGGCGACCTACGGCTCGACCCCACGGCGCAAGACCTCAAGATCGGCGACCGCCTCACGATCGTCCCCGGCTACGCCGACCTGACGGTAGCGCTGCACGATAAGTTCTATTGCTTCCGCAAGGGGAAGCTCGTCGACGTGTGGCCGGTGGAAGCGCGCGGAAGATTGCAATAAACGTTAACGATATAAAAGCAACGCAAAGTTGGGTGGCACTGACAACTCGTTGTCAGTGCGCCGTAGGCGCAAGAGAATTTTGCAGTACCGACTCCGAACGCTTCGGGTCGATCTTACTAAAATTATGACGACGGCCGCGCAATCGAGCAGGCCTCTTGCGCCTGCGGCGCACGGACAAATTGTCCGTGCCACCCCACTCAACCGCGGCGGGCCGCTTCGATCGTGGCGACGTCGATCTTCGTCATCTCCATCATCGCTTCGAATGCGCGCTTGGCGGCGGCACGGTCGGGACCGGTGAACGCTTCCGTCAGCGTGATCGGCGTGATCTGCCAGGACAATCCCCATTTGTCTTGGCACCAGCCGCATGCGTTCTCCTGGCCGCCGTTGCCGACGATCGCGTTCCAGTAGCGATCCGTTTCGGCTTGGTCGACGGTCGCGACCTGAAACGAGAATGCAATGTTGTGCTTGATCGCAGGTCCGCCGTTGAGCCCGAGGCAGGGAATGCCCAGCACGGTAAAGTCGACGGTCAGCACGTCCCCTTGCTTTCCCGAGTGAAAGTCGCTCGGTGCGCGATGCACGGCGCCGACGGAAGAATCGGGAAAGGTCTCGGCGTAAAACTTCGCCGCTTCTTCGGCATCGCCGTCGTACCAAAGGCAGATCGTGTTCTTCGCCGGCGTCATGTTACTTCTCCCTCGGAATGAGTTGTCTCGCATACTCAATGCCACGTGTTGTTATGCCCTGGGAATACTGTCGATGTGCCGTTGGAGCCAACTGTAGAACTTCTTCGGTTCGTCGCATGCCGTTCCCACTAGGTGAATCAGCGCGACGAGGTCGCCGTAGTACCCCTTGTCGGGTGCCGCATCGACCCACTGGGCCAATTTATCACCATCCTCAAACTCTTGTTGGAACGAGACCTCTCCGCCGCACCACTTCAACTCCGGAAATTCGCCGCAAGCCTCACTGCGGAGGAACATTTCGTAATAGTGTTCCACTTCATCGGGTCGGGCTCGGACTTCCTCGAACAGAGCTTGGCCTTGGCTCACGATCCAACTCGCGTACGCATCGCCTCCGTACGTTTTTAACGATTCATCCGTAGGACTACCTTTGGCCCGCCAATACGGATAGTAGAGGACTGCCATTGCGGTCTTGTACTGGTGCTGAAACTCGATCAGGCGGTCGTCGGATAATGCGAGGAGGCGTGAGCGGAGTTCGGGGAGCTTGTGGTCGCAGCCCTCAAAAATTCCCCAAAACCAAGCGACGGGTTCCCACTGAGAGACACTCATCATGGTGGCGCTCCTACGGCCTAATCGGTTGTTGCATGGATCAGTGCAGCCCATCGCAATGTGACGGCATAACGCGCTAATCGCGATTGCGACTCAGCCCAAGAATAACGATATCTCGGCGGAAGAACAGTTTTTTTTTCGTTCCACCTCCTTCAATAGCCCCAGGTGCATACCTGGGGCACTTACGCGCCGCGGCACGTAACGCTATTCCCCCAGTCGCAACGCTCGTTTACGTCGCGCTTCCGCGTGGCAAGCATGCAGGCGAGCTTCGACGAGCGTGATGAGTTCTCGTTCATCAAGTGCGCCGGCTTCGGCCGCCGGGATCGGTGCGCCGATCTCGATCTGCACGACATGCGGCAGCGGCAGCGGTTGCGAGCGGGGCCACGCGCCGTAACTCCCTTCGATCCCCACCGGCACGATGCAAGCTCCCGTCCGCTTCACCAAGGCGCTGAAGCCGGGCTTGAGCGGTTGCATTTCTCCATCGGGCGTGCGCGTCCCCTCGGGAAACAGCAACACGATCTCGCCGCGCTTCAAGCGGCGCAGCGTTTCCTTCAACCCGCCGATGCCGAGCCCGTCGCGGTCGATCGGGATCGCATGAAACGAACGGAGCAAGACGGCGAAGAGCTTGTTCTTAAAGAGCGTCTCGCGCGCGACGTAGTTGGCCGCCCGCGGCACGACCATCCCCATCAGCGGCGGGTCGAGCATGCTCTGATGATTCGCTAAGAGGAGCACGCCGCCGGTCTCGGGCACATGCTCCCGACCGTCGCAACGAATGCGAAAACAGACGAGGCACCACAGCCAGAGCAAGCGGCGGACGAACTCATACCAAACACGATTGGCGAGCGAGCCGAGCGGGGCGGCGGGAATTTCTGCGCGCGTCATGAGTTCGGGATCATCGGGGCTGCATGATCTTGCGGGCCATCGCTTCGAGCATCTCGATCACTTCTTCCAGCGTGTGGCCGTCGCTCACGAGATGCACCGCGTCGTCGGCGGCGACCAGCGGGCCGACGTCGCGGTCTTGGTCGCTCGCATCGCGGGCGTTCTGCTTCGCCAGAACTTCTTCCAACGTCGAATGCTCGCCGCGACGTTGCAAGTCGCGCAGGCGCCGGCGGGCTCGTTCCTCGGGGCCTGCCGTGAGAAAAATCTTGAGCTCTGCCTGCGGGAAGACGACCGTTCCTTGGTCGCGACCTTCCGTGACGACGTTCTTCCCGGCGACCGCCGCCCGCTGCAGCGCGACCATCTGCGCTCGGACTTGCGGATTGTTCGCCGCATAGCGCACAAGCGAAGTGACTTCGAGCGTCCGAATCGCATCGGTTACGTCGTCGCCGTCGAGCCACACGCTGTCGTCGTCGAGATAGATGCGAACTTCGCGCGCGAGCTCGGCCATCGCCTCGGCGTCGTCCCAATGCAGGCGTCGGCGAAACGCGGCGAGCGTGACTGCGCGGTACATCGCGCCGGTGTCGAGAAACGTGAAGCCGAGTCGCCGCGCGAGGCTCCGCGCTACGGTACTCTTTCCGGCTCCGGCGGGTCCGTCGATCGTGATGATCATGGGCTTAGTTAGAAGCGCGCCTCGATGTCGAGCCATTCATACGGAGCGACGTCGATGCCGAGGCGATCTTCCTCGGGCTGCAAATCGAGCAAGGTTTGCGCGCGGCCGTCGATTTGTCGGGCGCTCTTGATCTTGCGCACCGTGCGAAGGTTCACGCGCCCGGCCAGCCCTTCGGTTTCCAACAGACGGACACGGAAGCCGACGACACGCTCGGCTTCGACGAGGCTTTCCCAATGCGTCGCGACGACGTTCTTCGCGTCGAGATGGAAGAGCCAGCCGGTGTCGCCCGAGGCCGGTTGCGCAGTTTTCTCGATCGCGACGAGCGGCTCCATGACGTCGAGCGCGGTGGCGGCGGGATGTTCGATCTCGACGCCGAGCACGAAGCGGAACTTGCGCCGCAGCTCGCCCCGGCCGACGAGCAACGTGTCGAGCATCCGTTCGCCGGTGCAAATGTGATGCGGCAGTCCGCAAGGGAAAATCATCGTGCTCGCGGTCGCCGTTTCGAGCTCGATGAAATACGGGCTCTCGGGATGTTTCGACTTCGTCGGCTGATGCGTAAGGAAGACGCCGCGCCCTAGCGCGGTGCCGTCGTCGGGCCAAGCGAAGCGCGCGGCGTAGTACGAACCCCAAGCTTCGGCCCGCGGTTGCTCGGCGATGTCGAGCTCGACGTCGACTTCGACGAGCGGTGAGCCTTGAGCCACGCGGACGCGCTGCGTGAAGCCGGCGAATTGCTTCCCTTCGGCATCGACGAGCCGGCCGGCGGTCGTGATCTCGCTGAGAGCCGAACCGACGAGCGAGGCCTCGAAGCGGTCGCAGAGCATGGTCGAGTAGATGGGGGAAGCGTCGGGATCGCGCCAGAGGTCGCCCGGCTTTTGCCGCGGCGAAGGAAGACGAAACGCGAGTTGTTGCGACAGGCGATTGCCGCGCACGGCATGGCTGAACAAGGCCTGGATTCCGCCTGTTTTTCGGCTGACGTGCAGCTCCAGAACGTCGTTGCGGAGAATGTTTTCGTTGACGAGCGGCTTCGGAGCCTTGCGAGGTTTCGATTGCGCGGCGGCTGCCGAAAGCCAAGCGAAGCCCAGGCTCGGGACATTGACCACGGCGTGGAGTCGCCCGCCCGATTCTTGTGCCGCAACGACCGCCCCGCCGACTTCGGGGAGCACGCCGAGCGACGTGACCTCGACGACCTCGCGGCGTGCGGCAAGATGCGTGTTGAGCAACAGCAGGCCGGTCGGCGCGGCCGACGCAGTTTTGTTCCCGGTTAATGCTTCGGCACATTCGCCGCCGGCAACGACGAGCGACTCGGCGACTTCGACATCGAGTTGCCGGGCCCGTTCGACGTCGAGCGCGACGGTCGATTCGTCATCGATCGTGCCGAGCAGTTCGGCGGCCGAGGCGTGCGGTCGCAATAAGATCGACTCGGTCATGACGCGCAACGTCGAGACCGATTCGGCCCTGAGCCGACGACGATGCGCGTCGGCGACCCACGAGATCGGGTTCACGGCGTTGCGCACGATCGCTTGCCGGAGGAACGTCGTCCGATAGCGATCGGGCTCGAAGCGCGTGAGCTGGCCGGGCCGTTCCGTGTTTTGAAAGTAATCGGAGAGGGTCTTGAACTTGCCGAGAACCGGGACGTAGGTCGTGATCCGACGGAGGTCTTCGTAGTAGGGGCTGATCGTGCCGGGCCAGTGCGCGAAGACGAGCGTGGCGACGTAGTCGTGATCCATCGACTCGCCGATCTTGCGCGGAAGTTCGAGGAAGCTCGCGGCGACGTTCGCGTCGAGCGGCGCGCGGTTCAGGCAATCGACGGCGTTGGAATCGAGCCCTTCCCAGCGGGTCTTACAGGAATCGGACGTGGGATACCGGCCGTCGTCGAGCGTGAAGCCGAGCGCACCTTCGTAGCCGTAGCGCGCGACGATCGCAGGGACGAGCGGCGACAGGCCTTGCTTGCGGCGGCCGTAGACGTCGGGGGCTCGACCGAGCCGGCGCTCATAGGCGGCGCGGCCGCGCCGAAACTCGGCGAGGACGGTTTCCGGACCGAGCAGGGTCGCTTCTCGTTCGTCGAAGTCGCCGCCGACGAGACAGGCCGTGCCGCGGTCGAGCGCGTGCTGCAAGGCGGCGAGCGATTCCGGATGGCGCTCGGCCATCTGCTCGACCAGCTTGCCGGAGATGAGCAGGTTGAACGGCGCGTCGCCGTCGAGCTCGCGGCGCAGCGACGGGCCGAGGGTCGTGTCGGCCGTCAGCGTGAGATCGAGCAGGTAGTTGTCGACCGGATAGAAACGCTCGCGGGCTTCGTAGAGCGAGTCGAAGGCGCTCTTCAGATGTGCGCGGGCATCGTCGTCGCGCCCTTCGGCAGCGGCTTTCGCACCGGCTTCCGCCTCGGATTGAAAACGGACTTCGTCGAGGTTGCTCATGTAGCGCATCTGGCGCGTGAGGAGCTCGACCAACAGGAAGCAGGTGCCGAGAGCGAGGAAGTCGGCGACGATATCGGCCGGAATTTCGGCGACCATCGGAGGGGCGGCTGGAGCGGTGTCCGAGGTCGGCGGCGGTTCGGGATCGGGCTCCGCATCGAGCAAGGCCAGAGCGGCGGCGATGATGTCGGCCCGTTTGGACACTTTGCGGATCAGCCGAGCCCCTTCGGCTTTGGCGCGGGTCGGCCAGCCGGTAAGCAGCAGAGAATCGCTCACCTGAGGAATGACGATGATCCGGCGTCGGACGTTTTCCGGCGGGGCATCGGCGCGAAACCAAAGGGGGGCCTTGCCGCAGGCCGCGATCAGCTTCGGGTGCCAGAGCGCCGACCAGGCTCCTAAGAGTCCTTCGGCTTCTTCCCCTTCGTGATGGGTCGGAAAATCCTCCAGGCTATGGCACGGGAGCAGAACGACCAGTTCCTCGATTTTCATAGCCGACGGAGGTTCGTAGGAGGGTGCGGTACGGATGGTGCGAACCTTCCCAAAATAGACGGGGGAAGCCGGGCCGTCGAGGTGCCGGACGTCAAAGAGAAGTCGAGGAGCGACCGCCGACGCGGGAGCGAAGGGGGAGGCGTCACGGTCGGTAAGCCGCTCCGATCGCGAGCGGCACCGGCAAACCGGTCGTTTTTGTTTGACAGTCGCGGCGCACGGGAAATAGAATGACTCAATGCGGTCGGAAATTGCGCTCGCCGCCGAGAGGCGTGCGCGCAAGAAGATCGCAGCATTTCATGAGTGACGGGTTCCCGAGCGACGGTTCGTCGAATCACACGGTTTCGTCGTCGAACTGGTCTTCCAGCAACGACGTAAACCGCTGCCGTGCCGCCCTTTGACGGCACAACGATTTACGACCGCGACTTTGCTTGGCGACCCTAGCACTTCCACGTCACTTAAGTCCGGATTCGCACATCTACGAGGAGCCGCTCCATGGCGAAGAAAATCGCCGCTTGGGGAATCGATATCGGTCAGTACGGTTTGAAGGCTTTGCGCTGTCGCCCGGCCGACGACGGCACCGAGCGGGTCAACGCCGAAGCGTTCGACTTCATCGAATATCCGAAGCCGCTCGGGCAGCCGGATGCCGATCCGGTGGCGATCGTCAAAGATGCGCTCAAGGCGTTTCTCGGGCGCAACAAAGTCCGCGGAGATAAGGTCGTGATCTCGGTGCCGGGGCAAGCGGGCCTGGCGCGGTTCATCAAGCTGCCGCCGGTCGAATCGAAGAAGATTCCCGATATCGTGCGCTACGAAGCCAAGCAGCAGATCCCGTTCCCGCTGAACGAAGTCGTGTGGGACTATCAGCAGATGGGGGCCGGCGCAGTCGAGGAAGGTTTTGCGCTGGAGTGCGAGGTCGGTATCTTCGCGATGAAGCGCGATCAGGTGGAAAAGGCGCTGAAGCCGTTCGTCGACGCGAAGGTCGAAGTCGACATCGTGCAATTGACCCCGCTGGCGCTGTTCAATTGGGTCGTGTTCGATCAATTGCGCGACTTACCGCCGCCCGATCTTTACGACTCGGACAATCCGCCGGAATCGACGGTCGTGCTCTCGGTAGGGACGGAGACGAGCGATTTCGTCGTGACGAACGGCTTCAAGATGTGGCAACGGAGCTTGCCGGTCGGCGGCAACCACTTCACCAAGGCATTGGTGAAGGAATTGAAGATGAACTACGCCACGGCCGAACACTTGAAGCGGAACGCTTCGAAGGCGGAAGACCCGAAGGCGCTGTTTCAAGCGATGCGGCCGGTTTTCAGCGACTTGCTTTCGGAAGTCGAGAAGTCGATGAAGTTCTTCTCGAACATGGACCGCTCGGCGAAGGTCGGCAAGATCATCGCGCTCGGGAACGCCGTGAAGCTCCCCGGCTTGCAGCGCTTCCTGACGCAAAACCTCGGCTTTGAAGTGACGAAGCCCGATGCCTATCGCAACTTGAGCGGGCCTGGAATCATCGACGCGCCGGCCTTTAAGGACAATCTCTTAAGCTACGGCGTGAGCTACGGGCTCGCGCTCCAAGGGCTCGGCAAAGCGAAGATCGGCACGAACCTGTTGCCGCACGAGATTCGCGACTTCCGGATCATGCGCGCCAAGAAGCCGTGGGCGATCGCGGCTGCCGCGTTGTTGCTCATCGGAATGGCCGTGAACTACACGATGCACCACAAGGCCGTGGATTCGGTGAAGCAACCGGGATACTTCCAGCCCGCGGTTGCCGCAGCGACCGGACTTACCAAGGACGCGACGGAATGGCAAACGAAGTACACGGATGCCAAGGGGCAGTTCCGAAAGACCTATCAGATCGGCGATACGTTTTTGCAGAACGTACAGGGACGCATCTTGTGGCTGGAGCTGATGCGCTCGGTGAACGCATGCTTGCCGCGCGAGGTGCCCGCCGAGTTCCGTAAGAACTTCGACGCTCGACACCCGCCGGGGACGCCGCGTGATCTGGCGACGACGGTCACTCTCCGCCCGGATTTGAAGATCACGAGCTTCGATTGCAAGCGCGTCGACGACCTCGCGGAGTGGTACGCCGGCGTGAAAGCCGATTACGAAGCCGGCATTCGAGCTCTGCCGGAAGACTTGCGTCCGCCGGGGATCTTGTTGGCGGCTGCTCCGGCCGTCGACGGCGAAGGAAATGTCGTGGCGCCGCAAGTCGATGAGAACGGCGCTCCGATCGGCGGCGGCGATCCGGGTCCTAAGGGGCCGGGCTGGGTCTTTCAATTCAAGGCCCATCACTTCTTCAATCATCGCGAAGACGCGGTCGACCGCGATAAGTTTCAAGGGATGAACTATTTGCGCTACTCGTTGCTCGTGAACTTGTTGCGCGACAAGATCGCCGTGCCGAAGGATCCGCCGGAATTGCCGGCGCTGTTGCTGGCCCATGCGGCCGACGAAGAGAAGAACAACATTCCGCATCGGGCACCGAAAGAAGACGCCACGACGCTGCCGGTGCGTAACCTCGGAATTCGTTATCCGGTATTGATCGGGCCGGAGGGAATCAAATGGTCAAACGAAGTTTCCGTCGATGAACCGGGTCAGCCGGCGGGAGGCGCCAAGAAAATAACGGTGCCACGCTACGACGTGATCGTGCAGTTTTGTTGGCAGGAAGTTTTGCCGAGCGATCGAGGTGCGAAGAAGACCGACATCGCCGACGCGGCTCCATAGGGCCGCTGGAAGCAAGCGGCAGGTCGACGACGGTAACTAGACGTTGCGACAAGTAAAAATAGTGCGACAAGTAGCTGGTGCGATGCGGGGTTCGTTTTCAATCGACTGGTTTTAAGACTCGACTGGATTACCGATATGGCAGAGAAACCCGCCGCTGCGACCGCCGACAAAGGGGTCGCCATCGCGAAGAAGATGAATCCGAAGGTCGTGATGCTCATCAAAAACCAATTTTGGATCATCGGCGGCATCGCCGTCGTGACGGCGGTGGTCGTTTGGTACCTGGGAGTCGACGCACTCGTTGCCCAGTTCAATAAAGACAAGAAGACCAACGACGATCAGTTTGCCGCCGTGAAGCGGTTGAGTCTCATGAGCGGGCCGAACGCCTTGCCGAGCGAGACGTATACGGTGAAGGTGAATGAGCTGAAGAAGACGCTCAACGGCCAAGTCGTCGATGCTTG
This sequence comes from Planctomycetia bacterium, assembly GCA_021413845.1. Classification (NCBI taxonomy): domain Bacteria; kingdom Pseudomonadati; phylum Planctomycetota; class Planctomycetia; species Planctomycetia bacterium. The sequence continues at coordinate 54,008 of JAIOPP010000124.1, forward strand.
GAGAAATCTTTACAAACGACAGGTCGAAGTGCTGAGGGTGCATAAAAACGTCGATCTGTTTCGTGAGCTGATCTTGATGGAGCCCGACGATCGCAAGGCGTTGCTCGAAGCGGATCCGCCGCTGGGCGCCAAGGTCGCGGCCGCCTTGCAGGTCTATCACAACAACCAGGTGCTGGAAGAGGACTTCGCGGAGCTTTTCAAAACGCTGAACTTGCGGCACCCGAAATCGATCGACGATTTCGGCAAGGCGATTCCCGGAGTTGCGGCGGATGAAAAGGGAATCGAGGGAATCTTGGTTTGGAAAGCCCCTTTCACGCCGAAAGCGCTCCGCGATCGTTATCGCACGGTGCAAGCTCCGTCAATCGATCGCGTGGCGGTGACGTATGAAGACATCTGGACGTTTCGCTCGCTGTTCAGCGCGTTGCAAGCGATCAATTCGAAGCCGATCGAAGTTTGGCTCGACGTCTTAAAAGGTAAGCCCGCCGCCGATACGCCCGTCGATCAGGCCAACGTGCCGATCAAGCGGATCGATTACTGCGATATCGCGCAGTCGGCGATGGTGTTGACGTTCGACGATCCGGGCGACGTTCGCATCGTCGCTGCGGGAACCTCGGCCGGGAGCCCGGACACCGCTTCTCCGCCGCCGTCTTCCAGCGGCAACTCCACCAGCGCCTTCGCACCGGGAAATCAAGGGACGGACGAAGAAACCCTGACGTTACTCAAGGGGCGGTACATCGACGGACGCAACGCACAGGTCGAAGACCCGTCGAATCCGCCGTTCGCGGAGTTCCGCCAAATGTACGTGCAGGTCAAGGTGTTGATGGATCAGCGCTTGGTTCCGGTGTTGATTACGGAATTCGCCAACGCACCGTTGCCGATCGAGATGCGGCAAGTGCGCGTCTCGTTGCTCACGGTCGACGACATTCGCAAACAAGGGGCGATCGCGGTCGACGCGACTTCGGTTCAGCAGTCGCCGCACGATGCACTCGTTACGGTGCGCGGGGTCGTTTACATCTACACCAAGCCGGACGAGCCGGGCGTAGGGGATGACAAAGCGAAGCTCGGCAAGGGAAGCGATCCCGCCCCGAGCAAGCGCGAATACGGCATTCCGAAGCGCGCGGTCATAGAGATCATCCCTTAACGTAGTTTCGCGTCCGAACGGTTTTGCGGCATACCAGCGAACGAGATTCGAAAGAGGAGCGGCGACGATCATGGCGAAAGCGAAATTCGATTCGGCGAAGATCAAGAAAACATTCGCCGCGCACGGCGAAAAGTTCGGCTTCGGCGTGGCCTTGGCCGTCATGGCGATGTTGCTCTATTCGGCGCTGCAGGTCGTCCCCTATGCGCAGACGCCGGACGACTTGAAGAAGCAAGCCGCGAGCGTCCGTACGCGGATCTTAAGCAAGGAAAACAACGAGAAGCCGAGCTTCGACATGGCCAAGGACGGGGTCGTGCTTCCGCTCAAAGGCCAAGAGCCGCAGGTCGTCATCGACCATCTTCTGTTGTCGAAAGTCTCGCCGGCGATCTTCAACGGCATCGAATGGAACAAGCCGCTGTTCGATACCAAGCAACGTCGCCGCGAACCGGAAATCTTGGCGCTCCGCGATCTCCGGGCCACGTTTCATAACTCCGCCGTCAATATGAAAGTCGCGGGAACGCCGGGGCCCGACGGTGTGAAGCAGGTATCGCTCGGCGAAGAGTGGCTGTCCGTGACGGGAATCGTTCCGCTCGAAGATCAGACCGTGGAATTTACGAAAGCGTTTCAAAACGCACTCGATACGACGACGAACGCCTTGCCGAGCTACGGCGTCTATCAGATTCAGCGCGCCGTGCTGACGGCCGATCAACTCGAAGCGCCGCTCGCCTGGGAGAAGGTCGAACCGATCGATCTGAAGGTCTTCGTCAGCGACGAGATGGCGAAATGGTCCGAAACCGGCGGCGAGTACGTCGACCCGGCGTTCGTGCGCCTGCCGCTGACGCAGCCGCTGCCGAAGTTGCCGAACGGCGATTACGGCGATTGGGCCGCGCACGCGCCGGAAATTCCTCGGTCGAACTCCGCCGCTCCGGATGCTGCGGCAGCCCCGCAGCCGAATGCCGCCGCTCCGGCCGCTCCGGTCAACAACGACATCTTCGGCAAGGCGGCCGCTCCGGCAGCCGCTACGCCGGGAGCGAAACCCACCGCCGAGAATGTCGCGGGTGGTGCCACGCCGTATATTTTGTTTCGGTTTCTCGACTTCAAGATCGAGCCGCGCAAGTTCTATCGCTATCGCGTGAAGCTGGTCTTGGCGAATCCGAACTTCAACTTAGATAAGGCACATTTAGACAAGCCGGAGCTCGCGCTCGGCGAGACGCGTGAAGCTGCGTGGAGCCAACCGTCGCCGCCGATCTACGTGCCGGTCTTAGAACGCTATTTCGCCGGTGCGGTTCCTCCGGCCAACGGAGATTCCGAGCCGTTGGCGAGCGTCGGCGTGAAGAAATGGTATCCGCCGTACGGCTCGGATATCTATTTCGAGTTCGAGAAAAAGCTACGGGGTGCAACGTTGAACGACGCAGCCGCGAGCGCCTCGTATTTAATTCCCGGCGAGAAAAAAGGGACCAAGCAATCGACCGTGCTGAAGACCGAATCGCTCTTAGCCGACTTCGGTTGGGAACGGAGCGACATGCGTTTGAAGGGACCCGGCACGGCAGTCGAAGCGAAGACGTGCAATCGGCCCGCGGAGTTGTTGGTGTTGACGCCGCGCGGCGAGCTGACGATTCAAACCGAGCTCGGCGACATGCCGCTGCGGAATGAAAAGAAAGCGGTCGAGTCGTCCACGGGCACGACGATCGACGGTGTTCCCAATGCCGTAGCCGTTCCCGGCGCCGCGGTCCCAGGTGCTGCGGCTCCCGGCTCGGCTGAGGAAACGAAAAAAGTCTTAAGGCTTAAGTAATCGAGTAGGGGCGCAGCAGCAAGAAACGCCCGCAGATTTCGACGCACACGAGACGCCGGCAAGCCGCGAGAGCTTGTCGGCGTCTTTTTTCGTCTCGAAATTTCTTCGGAACTGCCATTGACCGCCTTTTCAGGGCCGGGTATTTAACCCGCCTCACTTCCACGTCTGCATCACATCACACAGCACTTCCGGCTCGAATTCCCTTCGCTCTCCGCCTCGCTTTTGCGCAGACGGTAGGTCCTGAGGATTCGATCTCATTCCCGTTCGATATTTCCGAATTGAAACCCCGTCGGCGACACGGATGTCGCTTTACGGAACGCGTCTCGAAAGGAGATCGTGACCACGATGTCTCGCCACATCATCGCCGTTCTGGCACTTGCTTCCCTCTTCCCCGCGCTCACGGCCCGAGCCGGCGTCTTCGACGGCCTTGCCGTCTTGACGACGCTTTCGGTCCCCGGCCAAGCGGATGCCGGCCCCGATGCGGCACGCCGCCAAGTCGACGACCTGCTCGGCCGCGCACGGCAAGCCATGCAAGAAGGGAATCTCGAAACCGCGGATTCCCTGCTCGGGCGAGCCGAGGGGGCGAAAACCTCGTACAGCCTGTTCCATACCGGCGACACGCCTAAGAAGGTGCGTCGCGATCTGGAGAAGTTGCGCGAGGCGCGCGGTGCCAACAAGGCCCCGAGCGATCCTTTCGCCGCGAACGCCAAAGCCGCCCCGAGCGGAGCGCCGTCGGCACCGCCGGCCGGAATCATTCCGCTGCCGAGCGTGACGACTTCGGCCGAGGCGCCGCAAGCCGCGAACAACGTCGACACGCGCACGCCGTTCAATCGGCAGCTGGAGTCGACTCCGCCGCCGGGCGGCAATCAAATCGGCATGCCTGTTCCGCCGAGCACGCTGAACCTCGCTCCGAATCCGCTCGCAGCTTCGCCTGCCGCGCCGGCTTCCGTCAACGCTCCCGTTGCCGTGCCGAACGGCGATCCCGGTCGCAAGCAACGCGCACTCGAACTCGTTCGCCAAGCTCGCGGAGCTTTGTCCGCCGGCGACATTCGGCAAGCCGACGCCTTCGCTCGCGAGGCCGATGCCCTCGGTGTGCCCGATAAGGAGTTCGGTCCGCAAGACGATCGCGCTTGGTTGGTGTTGATGGAGATCGCTAAACGCCAGCGCCCCGGCGTCGTAGCGGCCGGTGCCGCGATGGCCGCCGATGACAACAGCTTCCCGGGCTCGCAGGCGATCTACGATCCTAACAGCGATACGACGCGCAACGTACCGGCCGCGGCGACCGTCGCCGGTGCGGTGCCTGCCGCGACCAGCGAAGCCCTGAAAGCCTTGAACGCGGGAGAAGAAGCTCTTCGCCGCCGTGATACGGAAACCGCTCAAGCGCTGTTCCGGCAAGCCGAACAACGCTACTCCGAACTCGCTCCGGCCGAACGTCAACGGTTGCAAGATCGCCTCTCGTTGGCAGCCGGATCCGAACCGATCGCCCCGGGCCGCTCCGAAGGAAACGGTGGTTTGCTCGATCAAGCCGCGCAATCGCAAATGTTGCAAACGCGTCAGATGTCGGCGGAAGTCGGGAAGCTCGAGCAACAAGCTCGGCAGCTGCAAGAAACCGATCCCGCTCAATCGCAAGCCTTGCTCCAACAAGCTCGCGTGATCGTCGAGAAGTCGACGGTCGATTCGAACACGAAGGAAATTCTGATCCGCCGCTTGGATCGCGACGCGACGGAATTGAAGCGGTTCGTCGACTCCAACCGTCCGCGGATCGAGCTCTTGCAACAAAATCGGGAGACGCAAGCCACGCTCGATCGCGAGCAGCAAGCGAAGCTCGACAATCAAAACAAGCTCGCGAAGCTCGTGGAGGAATATAACGTCCTCGTCGATCAACAACGCTTCGGCGAGGCCGAGGTGCTGGCGAAGCGGGCCCAAGAGCTCGCTCCGAACGAGCCGATTTCGGTGCAACTCGCCGTGCAGAGCAAGGCCTTGCGACGCGTGTTCAACAACACCGATATTCGGGCCGCTTCCGGAGACGGCACCGTCGACGCGCTGACCTCGATCGCCGCTTCCGGTATTCCTTTCGACGACAGCCAACCCTTCCGCTTCGGCCGCAACTGGCAAGACATCAAGGGGAAGCGCGGGCCCGTCAACGGCGATTCGCGTCGTCGCTCGCCGAAGGAAGTCGAAATCGAACAACGTTTGAAGACTCCGGTCTCGTTGAAGTTCGCCAATGCTCCGATGGCTCAAGTGTTTGAGAAGCTCTCGGCCATGACGGGCGTGCCGATCTACATCGACCCACGCGGCTTGGCTGCCGAAGGGGTCGACACGGCAACTCCGGTATCGATCGACATCTCGACGGAAATTTCGTTGAAGAGTGCGTTGGCTCTGATTCTCGCCCCGCATCATCTCACGTACGTCATCAAGCATGAAGTCTTGAAGATCACGAGCGATCGGATGCGTTCCGAAGAAGTTTACTCGGTCACGTATCCGGTCGGCGATCTCGTGATTCCGATCCCGAACTTCGTCCCCACGAATCGCATGGGCTTGGCCGGTGCCTTGGCCGATGCTCAAGCGAACCTGCAAGGGGGCGGGCTCGCCTCGCATGCTCCGATCTCGGTCGTCGCGCAAAACGGCTCGGGTTCGACCGACGCTTCGGTGCTCGGCCAGATGAACGTACCATTCGGCAACGGCAGCGGTCCGGCGGCGTCCGGCCAACAGCCGAACATTCCCTTCGGCCCCGGCGGCATGGGGGGCGGCGTGCGTCCCGACTTCGACAGCTTGGTCGACCTGATGACCAGCACGATCGAACCGGAAACCTGGCGCGAAGCCGGCGGCACTCAAGGCGAAGTGAAACATCACACGTCGACGTTGAGCCTCGTCATCACGCAAACGCAAGCCGTGCATGAACAGATCGAAGACCTGCTCAACCAGCTTCGTCAGTTGCAAGACTTGCAAGTGACGATCGAAGTACGCTTCATTCGCTTGAGCGATAACTTCTACGAACAGATCGGCATCGACTTCGATGCGAAGCTCAACGACAACATCGATCGGCCGTTCCAATTCTTCGGCAACCCGATCGACCCGGCCGTGGGGGGCACCGTTGCCGCCGATACCGGATTTCCCGGTGGTCCGAACCCGGCACGCAACCTGACCGATCGCGATCTGAAAGCGGGAGAATCGGTGACGGTCGGTATGTCGGCTCCGGGCGTGTTCAGCTCCGACCTCGACATTCCTTTCAATCAAAGCAGTTTGCAAGCCGCGGCGGGTGCTCTCGCCGTCATCCCGGGCGTGCAGTTGGCTAACAACTTGGCTCCGGGTGGTGCGGAAGGGGGCTTTGCGATCTTGAGCGATTTGGAAGCCTACTTCTTCATCAAGGCCGTACAAGACGATAACCGCAGCAACGTGTTGCAAGCTCCGAAGGTCACGATGTTCAACGGTCAACAAGCGTTCGTGTCCGATACGGCTCAAACGCCGTTCGTCGTGAGCGTGATCCCGGTCGTCGGCGATTTCGCCGCGGCCCAACAACCGGTCATCGTCGTGCTCAACGAAGGAACTTCGCTCAGCGTCCAGGCCGTCGTGTCGAACGATCGACGCTTCGTCCGCCTCACCTTGGTGCCGTTCTTCAGCCAGATCGGCGATGTGAATACCTTCACCTTCGAAGGGACCTCGACGTCGACCCGTAGCACGAGCTCGGAAACGCAAGGTCCGGGCACGCAGAACGACAGCGACCAACAAACGACGACGAACAGCGGTACCACGGTGCA
>JAIOPP010000125.1 GCA_021413845.1 Planctomycetia bacterium
GATCCGCAGCGCGGCGGAGCGAACCGTCGCAGGCTTGTGGCGCCGCTGCGGCGAACTCGTCACCCGCTTCCAAGAATCCGAATGCCGAAACTACTTCCGAAACTCAGGATACCGCTACAATTAATTGCAATGCGCTCTAGTTGCGTTGCGTGTAGCATCGCCGCCAGATAGAGCTTGCGGAAAAGCAAGCTCGGCAGTGGTCGCACGGAAAGTCGCGTGAAAACAATGCCCTCTCCCTGAGGTCGGCTCTCCGCTATTTCGCATGAATCTCACCTGTTTCGAAGAAACCCGGCCCGGCGAGGTCGGGTTTTTTTATGCGCTCGTGAATAAAATAAGGATGTAGCCCCCAAGAGCAGCATCTCGCCCCCTCTGCATGTCCGACCAGTTAAGGAACGCCCGTGAGCGACGACCCGGAACTCGACCCACACGATTACTACTCCGCCGATAAGCACTTCAACGACGATCTCAGTCCGCCCGTCGAGCGGACGCAGCCTTCGCCCGAGATGCCCGGGGGCCCGGCTCCGAAGAACCGGATCGAAGCGGTCGGCGGCAACGAACGGACGGCCGATCTCATCGCGCAGCTCCGTGAAACGGTCGACAAGCTCGAGCGCGACCACGCCAGCCGCGGCGACTTGAAGCTCATCAACCGCACCGTGCGCGAGTTGCGTTACGCGTTCAAGGTGTTCGCGCCGTATCGACGCATTCGCAAGGTCACGGTGTTCGGCTCGGCGCGGACGCGCGAGACCGACCCGGCCTACCAGCAAGCGGTCGCGTTCGGCAAAGCGATCGCCGAGCGGAAGTGGATGGTCGTCACCGGCGCCGCCAGCGGCATCATGGAAGCCGGCCACGTCGGCGCGGGCCGCGCCAGTTCGATGGGCATCAACATCATGCTCCCGTTCGAGCAAGGCTCCAACCCGATCATCTCGGGCGACGAAAAGCTCGTGCACATGAAATACTTCTTCACGCGCAAGCTGATGTTCGTGAAGGAGTGCGACGCGCTCTGCTGCTTGCCCGGCGGATTCGGCACGCTCGACGAAGCGTTCGAGGTGATCACACTGTTGCAAACCGGCAAGCGCGACATGGTGCCGATCGTATTCCTCGATGCCCCCGGCGGCCGTTACTGGCACGATCTGCTTTCCTACGTGCGGGCCCGGCTGCTCGACGCGCGGATGATCTCGCCGGAAGATCTCTCGCTCTTCAAAGTCACGGAGAGCGCCGAGGAAGCGGTGAACGAGATCACGAACTTTTTCTGCACGTACCATAGCATGCGCTACGTTCGCGAGCGGCTCGTCTTCCGTTTGCAGCATGCTCCGAGTCCGGAGCAATTGGCCGAGATCAATACGAAGTTCGCCGACATCATCACCGGCGGCACATTCGAATTGCTGCTCGAACCGCTCCCCGAAGAGCGCGACGAAGTCGACTTGTTGAAATTGCCGCGGCTCATGTTCCGCTTCAACCGCCGCAGCCTCGGCCGGCTCCGGCAACTGATCGACTTCTTGAACTCGAAGTGCCCGCCCGAAGCACGGACGTAAAGTTGTAGGCACGTTCTCAACGCTCCATTCAATAGCCGCAGATGCATATCTGCGGCCAAGCCGCGCTCGTAGCGCGAAGCCCCAAGTGGCGGACGGCACGTGGAACGTGCCTGCTACTTAAGCATGCGCTCGGCGGCTTCGCGCCCCGTGCGGATGCATTGCGGCACGCCGACGCCGCGCAACGCGTTGCCCGCTAGCGCGAGCCCCTCGTAGCGCGCGGCGAGCGCTTCGAGCTGCGCTACGAGTGCCACATGGCCGAGGTGATACTGCGGCATCGCTCCGTGCCAGCGGCGCACTTGAAACAGCTGCGGCTCGCCCCGCGCGCCGATCAACTCGCCGAGCTCCCGGCCGACGATCGCGCGAATCTCGTCGTCGGTTCGTGCGACGAGATCGGGCCGCAGCGCGCCGCCGAGGAAAGTGCGGATCAGCACGCACCCTTCCGGCGCACGGCCGGGGAACTTCCGGCTGCTGAAGCTCGCCGCCAAGATGTCGCGCCGTTCGATGTCGGGCACCACGAAGCCGAAGCAATCGAGCGGATCCGTGATTTGGTCGAGCTTGTAACCGGAGAGCGCGATCGTCGACCCGGCATACGGAATCTTCGCGAAGCCGGCGGCGAGTTCCGCATCGACCGAGCCGAGCAGCTTCGCCGCGGTCGGCGCTCCGACGGCCATGATCACGCCGTTGAACGTTTCGCTCTGCCGGCCGCCTCCGAGCGTGATGCGCCATGCACGCCCCGCATGCTCCAAGCGTTCGACCGGCGAATCGAGTCGTATCCAACTCGCCGGCAACTTGGCGATGAGCGCTTCGACGAGCCGGCCCATCCCTTCGCGCGGCGCGGTGAAAAGCCCGTAGCGTGCGCCGGCCGACTGATCCGGCGACGCGCCGACGTTCCCCACGCCGGGCTGCGTCGAAGCTTCTTCTCCGGCGGCTGCGTGTGATTGCATGAGCGTCGCCGCCGGCGCAGGCGTGAGCAATTGAAACCCGGCCGGCACCGGCACGAGCTTGCCGTTCGATACGACCATCGCGCGGCGCCGCGCGGCGTCCGTCGGAATCAGTTCATCGGCGATGCCGAGCTCGCGGCAGAGCTCCATCCCCCACGGCACGTTCGTCACGAAGCTGTCGGCCGATTGCTCGATGAGGTAGCCGTCGGCACGCACCGTCTGCAAGATGCCGCCGAGCTTAGCCGAGGCCTCGAACAGCGCGACTTCCGCGGCCGGCTCGAGCGTCGACAGTCGATGCGCCGCGGCGAGGCCCGTGATGCCGCCGCCGATGATCGCGATCCGACGACGAATAGCCATGCCGCACGCGCCTATTTTTTCCACGCATGCACGGCGTCGACGCACGCCAGCACGTTATCGACCGGCGTCTGCGGCACGATGCCGTGCCCGAGATTGAAGATGTGTCCCGGCCGGCTGCCGGCCTGCTCGAGCACTTCCCGCGTTCGCGCTCGCACGATCTCCGGCGTCGACAACAACACCAGCGGATCGAGATTCCCTTGCACGGCCCGATCGTGCCCGACGCTCTCCCAAGCCGCGTCCAAGCGCGTGCGCCAATCGATGCCGATCACGGCACCGCCGGCCTCGGCGATATCGGGCAAGAGAATCGGATTGCCCGCACCGAAGTGAATCAGCGGCGTGCCGGGCGTCAGACCGTCGACGATCTGTTTCACATACGGCAACACGTAGCGCCGATAATCGTCCGGCCCGAGGCAACCGACCCAGCTATCGAACAACTGCACGGCCTGCGCTCCGCCGGCGATCTGGCCGTTGAGGTAGAGCGTGACGCTGCGGGCGAGCTTCGTCATCAGCTCGTGCCACGCCGTCGGCTCGCGATACATGAAGCCTTTCGTATGCGCGTACTGTCGACTTCCTCCCCCTTCGATCAAGTAGCTCGCCAACGTAAACGGCGCGCCTGCGAAACCGATCACCGGAATATGTCCCGGCAGCGCGGCGCGGGTCATCGTCACCGTATCGACGACGAACTGCAACGTCTCGAGCGACGTGATCTCGTCGAAGCGTTCGACGTCGCGGGCTTCGCGAATCGGGTTGTGGATGATCGGCCCTTCGCCGTGTGCGAATTCGAGATCGGCTCCCATCGGCTCGAGCATCGGCAGCAAGTCGGAGAAGATGATCGCCGCATCGACCCCGAGCCGCGTGACCGCCGTGACCATTACCTCGGCGCAGAGTGCGGGATTCTTACAGAGTTCGAGGAACGTCGTCTTCGCGCGCACCTCGCGATACTCGGGCATGTACCGGCCCGCTTGGCGCATGAGCCACACGGGCGTCACGTCGCACGGCTCGCGCCGACAAGCTTTCATAAACGGCGTGTCGTACCACGGGGCCGACTTATCCGACCCGGCTCGCAAGGCAAACGCCGATTGCAAACCTTGATCTTCGGCGATGCTCTTTTGCGGCGCTCGCCCCGGCGAGGCCGAAGCCGCGGCGGCTTTCAACTTCGGCGAACCTCCGGCTTTGCGCCGTGCGATGAGTTGCGCAGATTGCTCCGCCGCCGCTTGCACGAGGTGCCCCATTTTGCCGTGCGCCGGCTCGACGTCGACTCGAATATCGTTGTCTGCGAGCGACTCGCTGGTCGTCGGGCCGATCGAAGCGACGACGACGCGCTCCAACCCGGATCGCACGGCGTCGCCGATGCCGAGTTGCTCGGCCATGCGCGCGAGGTTCACCACCTGATGGGCCGAGGTGAACATCACGACGTCGAGTTCGCCTGCCGCCAAGCGGCGTAAGTTCGCTTCGAGCGGCTTCGTGTCGAGCGGGAAGTCGTAGCCGTAGACCTTCACCGTGCGCACCGTGGCGCCGCGCGCCTCGAGCCCGGCCGTGAGGCTCACGTTCGGCTTGCCGTATTCCTGCACCCCGACGACTTGATTCGCCACGACGACGCCGGCGTCGATCAGCCCGAGAATCTCGCGCCAGGTATTCGGCTCGGGGGCCTTATGCGTCGGCGTGATCTCCCATTCGCGCAGCACCGCCAGAGGCTTCGGCCCGCGCACGATCGTCGTCACGTCGCTGAGCGCGTTGAGAAACCGAGTCCGATCGACATGCCGCTCGACTTGGGCCAACAGATGCCGCGTGCCGACGCCGGTCATCAGCACCACGACGTCGATCTCGCCGCACATCAGTCGGTTGGCGAAATCGATCGCGTCGGGATTCGATTCCAGCGCCACCTCGCGCAGCGAAGCGGAAACGAACGGCCGACCCCCGAAGCGCTCGATGAACCGGGTCATTTCCTCGGCCCGCCGGCTCTCGAATGCCGCGACTCGCAACCCGCCGAAGTTTGCCGATTCTGCGCTCAAAGCGATACGATCCTCGATCTAGCGTAACGGGAGCCGTCTCCCCTGCGGAAACAGTCATGCTACTCGGCGCAGCGTCGTTAAAAAAGAGGGCTGCCCGAGGGGCGAGGCTCTGTTACGATAAAGTTTCCCACCCGTCGACCCTGTTCGTCGTTCCCTACCACACCCCCACAAGCTCTCACTACGAACCGCTATGTCTGCCGAACACGCCGCCGACGCGACTTCCGCCGCCGATCCCGCGATCTTCGATGAAATGACGAAGGCGATGACCGCCGGCGGCGCCGATGCCGCGCTCGAGCGCTTAGCCGCGCATCTCAAGAGCGCGCATCAGTACCACGACCTGTTCGACGTCCGCTTGATGCAGGCTCGCCTCAAGCACGGCCTGCCGGTCATCTGGTCGAAGACGATGGACGAGCTTCCCGAACCGGGCCGGACGGCCGTCGAAGACGCATCGATCGAGGCTTGCCGTGAAGTCGGCAAGGGGCTGCTCGCCGTCGGCCGCGTGCGCGAAGCGTGGATGTATCTGAGACCGACCGGCGAAAAGGCCGAAGTCGCCGCCGCGCTCGAATCGCTTGTGCGCGAAGACGAAAGCTTGGCCGAAGAAGTGATCGACATCGCGCTCAACGAAGGGGTCGCCCCACGACTCGGCTTCCAACTGATGCTCAACTCCTACGGGCTCTGCAACGCCGTCACGACTTACGACTCGACCATGCAGGGCCGGCCGAAGGGCGATCGGATCTCGGTCGCCGGTTTGCTTGTGGAACATATCCACGACGAGCTCTTGCACAACGTCAAGGAAGACATCAAGCGGCAGCAAGGAACCGCGCCGACGGAAACGACCCTCGCCGATCTCGTGCGCGATCGGCAATGGCTCTTCGAGAACGACAACTACCATACCGACTCGACGCACCTCGCATCGATCGTGCGGTTCGCCGTCGTGTTGGACGACCCGCAATTGCTTCGCCGCGCGATCGACCTTACCGAATACGGCAAGCATCTCGGTGCTTCCTATCAGTTCCCCGGCGACCCTCCGTTCACGGATGCCTATCCGCACCACGCTCTGTTCTTCCACGCGCTCTTAGGGGAGCAAGTCGACGAAGCGACCAAGTTCTTCAAGGCGGAAGCCGAGCAAGCGCTGGAAGATCAAGAGTCGGCCCCGATCGAAGTTTATCTTTCGCTCTTGGCCCGCACCGGTCGGCTGAGCGAAGCGCTCGACGAAACGGCCCGGCTGCAACCGCCGGGCAAGCGCCAAGGGGACCTCGCTCCGACATTGCAGGAACTCGCCCAATCCTCCGGCGACTACACACGGCTCATGAACATCTCCCGCGCCCGCGGCGACCTCCTCGGCTTCGCAGCAGGCCTAACGAACACAAAGCCGGCAAAGTAAGAAAACTCGCTGAGCGCTAGTTTTAGATGAGCATCCTTCAATAGCCCGGGATGCATACCCCGGGGCCTCCCTGCTCAAAACAACCGCGGGGCCTCCCCGCGGCGATCGACCTGAGTCCGTGAACTATGTTCTTCCTCCTCGGGCCGATCGCCGTCCTCGCGTTCTTCGGCGCTTTGGAGATCGTCTCCCGTTTGTTCGGGCTCTCGCTCTCGATCTTCGGCGCACTCGGTGCCGTGCTCCGGCAAACCGACGAGCCCCGTCTGCAACGCCGACAAGCGTTGACGCTGCTGCTGTTCGTCGCCGGTCTCATTGCGTTCGGCGGCGGCGTCTTCTATCTCCTTGCCGGTACCCTCTCGCAAGCGATCTTCACGACGATCGGCATCGGTGCCCTGCTCCTCACTCTGGCCGGCTACATCGGTAGCCGCACGCTGCGGGCCATCGGCCGGAGTGCCCAACGCCTGGCGCAACAAAGCGCCGAGACGGCGAAAAAGTAGCCGGCACGCTGCGCCTGCTCCGTTGTCCACCTTCTGCTGCGTTGCCCACGTTGTAATTCGCCGGCTCGCGACGGATACTGGAAACATCATGGCCGAGACCGTTCGCCCATCCGCCGCCGTCGACGAAGCCGACCTTTCCGGTCGCGTGCTCGGCGATTACAAGCTCTTGCGGCGCTTGGGTCGCGGGGCGATGGCCGAAGTCTATCTCGCCGAACAGCGCAAGCTGCGCCGCCAAGTGGCGCTCAAGGTCTTAAAGATCCATCTCGCCGGCGACGTCACGTATGTGGCCCGCTTCCAAAACGAAGCGATGGCCGCGGCCTCGCTCGTGCATGCCAACATCGTGCAGATCTACGAAGTCGGCCAGGCCGAGGGTCTGCATTACATCGCGCAAGAATACGTGCAGGGAATGAACTTGCGCGAGTGGCTCCGTCGCAACGGCTCGCCCGACGCCAAGCTCGCCGTCGGCGTCATGCGTCAGACCGCCGCCGCGTTGCACAAAGCCGCGCTCGCCGGCATCGTCCACCGCGACATCAAGCCCGAGAACATCATGCTCTCGACGTCGGGCGAGTTGAAGGTCGCCGACTTCGGCCTGGCACGCATCACGCGCGACGACGATACGCTGCATCTCACGCAAGTCGGCGTCACGATGGGGACGCCGCTCTACATGAGCCCGGAGCAAGTCGAAGGGAAACCGCTCGACCCGCGGAGCGACATCTACAGCTTCGGGGTCACTTGCTACCACATGCTGGCCGGAGCGCCGCCGTTTCAAGGCGAGACGGCGCTCTCCGTGGCCGTGCAACATTTGAAGAGCGAGCCGCGCAAGCTCGAAGAGATGCGGCCCGACTTGCCGGTCGCGCTCTGCCGCATCGTGCATCGGATGATGGCGAAGAAGCCGCAAGATCGTTACGCCTCGGCCCGCGAGATGGTGCGCGAGCTCCGCACGCTCCCGATCGCCCAAGACGGCGCCGGCGACGACGTCTCCTGGTCGGCCGAACTCGACCAACAATCGGCCTTGGAAGAAAGCGTCGCGGCGGGCCTGCAATCGGCCACGCGGCAACTCGACACGCTCATGAAGACGCAAGCGATCGTCTTGCGCAAGCGCGATCGCCGCTGGAAGCCGCTCGCCATCGCCGTGCTCGCGGCGTTTCTGCTCGGCGGCGCCGCGGCCGGCGTGCGGGCTTGGCGCGAGCCGCGCATCTTGCGTCCGCTCGATGCGGCCCGAGTGCCGCGGCGCGATTCGGCCGAAGCCCAACTGGCCGCCGCGCTCTGGCCGGGGCCCGACAGCGAAGACCGCCTCAAGAGCGTGCAGTTTTATTTTCCCGAAGATAAGTACCATGTCGCTCGTGCGCGGCAAGAGCTCGCACGGCTCTACTGGCGCGACAATCGACTGGATGAAGCGTCGGCCTTGTTCGACGAATTCGCCGGCATGCTCTCCGAGGAATATCAAGCCTTCGGCCTCGCCGGCCAGAGCCTCGTCTACACGAAGCGGGGCCGATTTCCCGAGGCCGCCGAAGCGATCGGCCGGCTGCAATTGAAAAACGGCTGGCGGTTGCTCGATCCGCGCATGGCGCAAGACATGCAATACTCGATCACGGCGAATCGCCAAGCGCTCGTCGAGAAGAACGCGCTCCCCGCTCCGCCGGCGACGCCGCACAACGAGATTCCGCGACAAGCCTCGGCCGAAGCGCAGTGGAACTTGGCGCGCGTGCAACTCGACGATCAAACTCGCGAAGAATCGTTGTCGAGCGTCGTCGAATACTTTCCGCGCGATGTGGAATACGTGCAACAGGCGAAGCAAGAGCTCGCGCGACTTTACCTCCAGCAGAATCGCTTCAAGCAAGCGGAACCGATCTTCTTGGAGTTCGCGACGGAGACCAACGGCGAGCCGGCGGATCGCGCCTTTGGGCTTGCCGGCCGCGTGATCTTGCAGGTTCGCCAATCCGACCTGCCCGGCGCATCACGGACGTTGAAGGAGCTGACGCCGCTGGCCGAGTTGGTCGATCCGGTTCTCGCGAAATCGCTCGCCGCGGCGATCGGCCCGCTGTTGGAAAAATTCCCGCAGCCGCAAGCCGAGACCTGGCGCGAATGGCAACGCCGCCGCAAACCGGAACAACAAAGCGAATGACGGAAGCGCTAGCGCGCTGCGGCGCTTAGGTTGCGACTTCTAGTTTCCGACTCAGACTTTCTCGTTTCGATCGTCCGGTTTGCGGCGCCGGCCCGTTGACATCCGTTCGGTCGTCAACTAATAATAAAGTCTTCGGCAGAAGTGCATGCCCCTATCGTCTAGAGGCCTAGGACGTCGGGTTCTCAATCCGTTAACCGGGGTTCGAATCCCCGTAGGGGTACTATACATTCGTGCACTAAGTCGCAAGATGCAGAAAACCCCGGAAATCCCGGGGTTTTTTCATGCGCTGACTTAGCAGGTTGCGGCTCGATTCGGGTCGTTTCGGCGCTTTGCTGCACCGTGTTTTGCACCGGCTTCACGGCCTGCCCCGAGGCTTTAGCAAAGTGATCGTCGGTGACTTGTAGGTAGTGCTTTCGAGCAACGGCTTCGCTATTCCCGATCCACGCACAGACGACATGCGCGGGAAAGGACTCCATGAGCTCGGTCTCGCGCGTGCTGCGGAGATTTTGAAAGAGCTTCGGCCACGGTTCGAGACCGGCACGTTCGATGATCCGTTTGAACTGCGTGCCGAGGTTCTGCTTGATCGAGCGATAGCTCATCACGACGAACTCGGCCTTCGGTGCCGCTTGCTCCCAGGCCTCTTGAAGAAATGGCCGGAGCTCGGGGAAGAGCGGAATCATCCGCGACTCTTTGCCTTCGATATGTTCCGTCTTCGGACTCCGCACGCGCACGCGGCTATTCGCCCAATCGACATCGGCCCATCGCAGGCTCAGAGTTTCACTAGAGCGCATCCCAAATTGCCGTAGCGCGATCGGCGGGAGTTGAGTAGGCTAGGCGATCACCGGAGGTGATCGATGATTTACTCGAAGGAATTCCGTCGTCAGATTTTGGCGGCGTGCGACTGCGGACAGGGGACGCAG
>JAIOPP010000126.1 GCA_021413845.1 Planctomycetia bacterium
GCTCGTCGAGCGTTGGAAGGTTGAATACAACACGATCCGTCCGCATAGCTCGTTGGGCTATCGACCCCCGGCTCCCGAGGCCGTTCAAGCTTGGTCTTTTCGCTACGCTGCGCTCCGCGCAAAGACCAAGCTTGATTCTTGAAGAAACTAACGCAACACTTGGTGTCACGCGTGGGGGCAGGTCAGAAAAAGAAAGCGCAACACGATTCGGAAGGAATGAAGTCGCGACAATGTGGTGGGTTCCAAGAATATTGTCAAGAAAATTTATAAGCCGCCGTTATTTTCTTTTCGAGAATGAAAAACCTACGAATGAAACACCCTGGTATGAATACCCTATTCGTCTTCTTGCGAATCGAAACAAGAATCCGGCGCAAAACCGCGTACGACTTTCACGTAAACGACACGAAGTAAACGCCGGCCTAAAATAATTTCCTTGCAACCGTACGGCGATCGGTTAACTTCACGAATCCTTGAATCGGAAATCAGTCGCTCGCGCATCGGTCCGATATGCGCATCGCCGTCGATTCTTCCTCCCTCCGCAGATCGTGTTCGGCATGATTAAGCTCAATCAGCTTGTCGAGCCTCGCGCCGAAGCGGAGGATTCCGTCACCCGATTCGCCGATTTCTTGAGTGAGTTTGCGGAGTCGCTCAAGAAACACGCCACGCCGGAAGCGTTTTATCGTCGCTGGCTCGTCGCGATCGTCGATTTCGTCAGCGCAGAGGGGGCGGCGCTCCGCTTACGGGACGAAGCGGGAGCCTGGTCGACCATCGCGACGAGCACGTTCCCCAAGCTGGATCTCGGCACCGAACACGTTCCCTCGCGGCACGGCACGCTCGTCTTCGAGACCTTCGTCTCGGGACGGATAAAACTCATTCCGCCGTTGTCGCAGCGCAAGCAGGACCCCGAGGCGAACCCGACCGAACGGACCTTATTGGTCGCGCCTCTGGTGATCGCCGAAATCCATCAGGGGGTCGTCGAGCTGCTGTTGCCGCCGGAGAGCACTGCGGCGGAGCACGGCGAAACGCTGCGTGCGATTACGCAAGCGGCGGAGTTAATCGCGGCGTTCCGACACCAACAGCAAGATCGCCTACAAGCGAAGCTCGCCTGCGTCGAAGAACTCGAACGGTTCACCCAAGCCGTGCACGAACGGCTCGACGTCCGGCACATCGCCTACGTGATCGCGAACGAAGGAAAACGACTCGTCGGCTCCGACCGTCTGACGGTCTTCCTGCGCCGCGGTCGCAAGTACGACCTCACCGCCGTCAGCGGCTTGGACGTCGTCGAAACCCGTTCCGAGGCGGCGAAGCTCCTGAGCGCGCTGGCCGCGGAAGCCTGCCGCGTCGGCGAAGCGCTCGAGTATCCCGGCGAGCTCGAGTCGCTTACGCCGCCGATCCGCGCAGCGCTCGAAGCCTACGTCGACGAGACCCACGTGCGCGCCCTGGCGATCATTCCTCTCTTGCCGCCGAAAAGTAAAGAAAACACCCCGTCCGGAGATGTTTCGGAGCCCGCAGCGTTGCCGCTCGGCGGGCTCGTGATCGAGCACTTCGCCGACGTGACGGAAGCGCGCCGGCAAGCGGAGCGGGGTCGCTTCCTTGCCGAGCATGCGTCGTCGGCGCTCGCTAACGGCCTGCGGCACGAGCGGATCCCGTTGCTGCCGCTGTGGCGCGCGTGGGACCGCGTCGCCTTGCAGTTCGCTCCCGGCACGCGGAAGCGGACGCTCGCGATCATGGCCGCCGTCGCAGTCTCGTTAGCGACGTTGGCTTTCGCGCCGGCCGATTTTACGATCCCGGCCGACGGGGTCTTACGCCCCGCCGAGCAACGAAGCGCGTTCGCCCCCTGGGACGGCACGGTCAAAACACTCTTCGTCCGCCACGGCGATCACGTCGTCGTCGGGGAACCCCTCTTGGAACTCCAAAACGTCGATCTCGAAGTGACGCTCGCCGAGACGGCCGGCAAGCGAACCGCGGCGCAAGAACAACTGACGGCGGTCGAGCGATCGCTCTACGAAAATAGTTCGCAGCTCGCGATCCAAGAACGGCATCGCCTGAGCGGCCAACGGAGCGAGCTCAAGCAACGGGTGATCGCGCTCGATCAGCAACTCGAACTGCTGAAGCGCAAGAATGCGCAACTCCTAGTCACGAGCCCGCTCGACGGAGAAGTCGTCACCTGGAACTTGGAACAACTACTGTCGAACCGTCCGGTGCGGGCCGGGCAAGTCCTCCTCGAAGTCGGCCGGACCTCCGCAGCCTGGGAACTGGAGCTGCAAGTTCCGGAAGATGACATCGGCCACGTGCTTCGCGCCCAGCGCGCCCAGAGTGACGCGTTGGAAGTTCGTTATCGCCTAGCCGCCGCCCCGGCGCAGGAATACCGCGCCACGATTCGCGAAGTGCATCTGGCGGCCGAAGTGCGCGGCGAGAAAGGGAACACGGTTCTGGTTCGCGCCGCGCTCCCGCCGGAAAACCTCCCTCCGCAACGTCCGGGCGCCGCCGCGGCCACGAAGATTTACTGCGGCCGCCGCTCCGTAGGATATGTCTGGCTGCACGACGCCGTGGATTATTTACGAACGAAAGTGTTGTTTAGGATTTGAGCAGGGGTCGGGGGTCAGGGGTCGGGGGTCAGTTGAGGATGCGCTACGAAGTCCATTGATGTAAACCCTATTTACTGATTGCTTACTACTGATTTGCATTTCAGTAGTCATTAGACATTAGTCATTAAGTCATTGACCCATGCGTATTCCATCTCTATCCGTCGCGCTGCTCCTGTGTACTTCCGCCGGCATCGCCGCGGAATTAAACGCCGCTTTACCCGCCGCACCGCAGCCTCCTACGACACTTCGTCTCGAGCATTGTCTCGTCTCGCTGATCGACGACGTCGAAGTTCCGGCGGAGCGGGCCGGGGTGTTGCGCTCGATCGCGGTGAAGGAAGGGGACTACGTCGCGCTCGACGCCGTGCTCGGCCGGATCGACGAGCAGTTGGCGAAGCTGGAATGGGCGGCGGCGAACGCCGAAGCGCAGACCGCTCGCGCCAAGGCCGACAACCAACTGGAAACGGAATACGCCACGGCCGAGTACCAAGTCCGAGAAGCGGAGTACCGGATCAGCCTCACGGCCAATCAAAAAGAAGCCAACGCCGTCTCGCTGGTCGAACTCGAAAAGCTCCGGCTCGCCGCCGAGCAGGCGCGGATCAAGATCTCGGTCAGTAAGTACGAACGGGGGCTCCGGGCGACCGAAGCCGGCGGTTTCGCTGCGAAAGCGGAGCAAGCGGAGGTCGACATCGCGCGGCGCCGAATTCGCGCACCGGTCGCCGGCGAAATCGTCGAGCTCTTTTATCGTCCCGGCGAATGGGTCGAGCCCGGCAAGCCGGTGCTGCGGATCGTCCGTCTCGATCGCTTGAGGATCGAAGGGTTTGTCCCCTTCGCCGAACGGAACCCCAGCGAACTGTTGAACGCCACGGTGCAGGTCCACGTGGCCTTCGCCGCCGGCCGCCGCGAAACTTTCGTCGGCAAAGTAACGTTCGTCAGCCCGCTCGTGCAACCGGGCGGAGAGTACCGCATCTGGGCCGAAGTCGACAACCGCCGGGATCGCGACCAGTGGCTGCTGAAGCCGGGAGTGGAGGCGGAGATGGAAGTGGGAGGAAGAGGTCAGGGGTCGGGGGTCGGGGGTCAGTTAGGAGAGAGGGGTCAGGGGTCGGAGGTCAGGGGTCAGCCGGAGAAATCTTCGCGCTGAACGATACGTCATTCACCTCAAGCCTTCTCCATCGAACATCGTAGCTGCCTCTCTCTTATCTGACCCCCGACCCCTACCCGCCGCATGCCTTCCCCCACGCAACCCCTGACGCTCCGCAAACGGGCCGATCTCGTCGTCGTGCGGGAAGCGTTCGGCGACAAGACGTACTTCGTCGTGAAGGATCCGTTGGCGCTACGGTACTTTCGGTTTCAAGAAGAAGAGTTCGTGCAGTGGGAACTGATCGACGGCGTGCGCAGCCTGGAAGCGATGCGCGAGGAACTCGAAGCCCGCTTCGCGCCGCAGCAGTTCCCGACCGAAGGGATCGCCCGCTTCGTCGCCGGCTTGCATCAGTCGGGCCTCGTCACATCCGATGCCCGCGGCCAAGCCGCCCCCTTGTTGGAACGCCGCCGCAAGGCCTGGAATCGAGCTTGGCTGCAGAAGCTCCTGAGCCCCACCGCGATCCAGTTTCGCGGGCTCGATCCGACGCCGCTGTTCGATTTCTTGGAACCGAAGCTCCGTTGGTGCTATTCGCCCGCCGCGTGCTTGATTGCCTTGAGCTTGATCGTCGCCGCGCTCGGGCTCGTCGCGGTGCAATACGACGAAGTCGCGCGGCGACTGCCGACGTTTCATCAGTTCTTCACTCCCGGCAACATGCTCCTCCTGCTCGGGCTCACCGGTGCCATTAAAGTCGTCCACGAATTCGGCCACGGGCTCACCTGCCGGCGCTTCGGCGGCGAATGCCATGAGCTCGGACTGATGTTCTTGGTGTTCGCCCCCTGCTTGTATTGCAACGTCAGCGATTCGTGGCGGCTCACGAAGCGCGAGCGGATCGCAGTCAGCGCGGCCGGCATCGTCGTCGAACTCGTGATCGCGGCGCTGGCCGTCTTCGGCTGGTGGTTCAGTCGGCCCGGTGCGCTCCATCAGCTTTGTCTCAGCACGATGTTCGTCTCGGGCGTGAGCACGCTCTTGGTCAACGGCAACCCGCTGATGCGCTACGACGGTTACTTCATTCTGGCGGACGTCGTCGAAACCCCGAACCTCGCCGAAAAATCCGCCGCCGTCATTCGAGAGTTCTTCGCTCGGGTCTGCTTCGGCAACACCGACGCCGGAGACCCGCTCTTACCCGCGCGCAATCGGGGCTGGTTCGCGATCTATGGAATCGGCTCGCTCGTCTATCGCGTGCTCGTGACCTCTTCGATTTATCTGTTCCTCTTGGCATGGTTGCAGCCGTATCGCTTGGAAGTCTTGGCCCGCGCGTTCGGCTTGATCGCGCTGGCGACGATGCTCGTCATTCCGTTTATTCGCCAAGCGCGGGGACTGTTGGCGCAGGGCTTCGGCACTGCCGGGAGCCCGCGCCGCCGGCGACTCGGCATCACCGGCCTGGTCGCGATCGCAACTCTCGCCCTGATGACGTGCGTTCCGCTACCGCATCGGGTCTGGGGGACCTTGGAACTAGAGCCGTTCGCCGCCGAGCGGATCTACGTCGACGTCCCGGGCCGGATCCACACGGTCGCGAAGCAGCCGGGGGAGCGAGTCGCAGCGGGGGCGGTCTTAGCGACGCTCGAAAACTTGGACCTCGAACTGGAGATCGCGGACCTCGTCGGCCGCGCTGCGGAGCTCCGAGCGCAACTCGCCGCCCGCCGGATCGAGCGCTACCACAGCGCCGCAGCCGGTCAACAAATTCCCGAGCTCCTTCAATCGCTGGCCGGCGTCGAAGAGTCGCTCGCCGAAAAGCGGAAGCAACACGATCGCCTGACGCTCGTCGCCGGCCGCGCCGGTACGGTTTTCCCTCCGCCCGAAAACCTCGCAGCGACGAAAATCCCGCAGGGAGAACTACCCGGCTGGTCGGGCTTGCCGAGCGACGAGAAGAACCTCGCGACGACCCTCGAAGCCGGGACCCTCTTCTTTCAAATCGGCGACACGGAGCGCTGGGAAGCGCTCGTCGCGGTCGACCAAGCCGACGTCGAACTCGTTGCGCTCGGCCAAGCGGCGGAAATCAAAGTCGACGAGCTGCCGGACATCACGTTCCGCGGGCAAGTCGAAGAGATCGCGCGCCGCGAGCTCGTCGAGAGCCCGCGCGGGCTCAGCAATAAAGTCGGCGGCGACCTGGCGACCGAGACCGACGCCGCCGGCATCGAACGCCCTTTGAGCGCCACGTATCAAGTCCGCGTCGTACTTACCGATCCCGATGCGCTATTAAGAATCGGCCTCCGGGGCGCAGCCAAGATCCACGTCCCGCCGACCCCGCTCCTGGCCCGCGTCCACCGCTGGCTCGGCCGCACGTTTCATTTTGATCTCTGAAGAAGGGGTCGGGGGTCAGAGGTCAGGGGTCAGATGAGGATTCGCTACGGAATCGAAATGCGATTTCACTGAAACTTATTTACCGTTCACGCCCAGCTTCGCGCCGACTTGCTTTACTGACCCCCGACCTCCGACCCCTGACCCCTTTTCTCCCATCTGACCCCCGACCCCTGACCTCCGACCCCTTCCTCCCATGCTCCTCCTCTCGACCCTCTCCGCGCTGCTCCATCGCCGTCGGCTCAAGGCCGTCGCTGCGCAAGAGGCCGAGCTGCAGGCGTTGAGCGACGTTGAGTTGCGCGAACGGAGCTTGCTGTTGCGGCATCGGGCTCGGCTCGGCGAGCAGCCGCGACAACTCGCGGTCGATGCCTTCGCATTGGTGCGCGAGGCGGCCCGCCGGGCCTTGAACATGCGGCATTTCGACGTGCAGCTGTTGGGTGGGATGACGCTCGTCGCACGAGGCTTGGCCGAGATGCAGACCGGCGAAGGGAAGACCCTGACGGCGACGTTGCCCCTCTATGTTTATGCGCTCTACGGCCGTGGGGCGCATTTGGCGACCGTCAACGATTACCTCGCCCGGCGCGATGCAGATTTGATGCGCCCCGTCTATGCCGCGCTCGGCCTGTCGCTCGGCGTCGTCGAAAGCGGCACCGAGACCGACGCTCGTCGGCAAGCCTATGCTTGCGACGTCACCTACGGAACCGGCAAGGAATTCGGTTTCGATTTTCTTCGCGATCGGATTCTGCTCCGCGGGCAAGACGAGGTCGGAACCGATCTCATCGGCCGCCTGACCGGCGAGCCTGCGCCGGCCAGCCAGGAAAAAGGTCCGGACAAACCAGTCCAGCGGTCTCTCTTCTTCATGCTCGTCGACGAAGCGGACAGCGTCTTGATCGACGACGCCGGAACGCCGCTCGTCATCGCCGGAGCGGCAGGCCCGGTGCCGCCGCGCGATCGGGCTCGTTATCGGCTCGCCGCCGATTCCGCCGCACGGTTCGTCGAGAAGCAAGATTATGCGCTCGATCCCCGCACGCAGCGCGTCGAGCTTTCGTTCGCCGGCCGCGAGAAAGTACGCGGACTGCCGCAGCCGAAAGAGCTCGCGACCGTCGGCGTCGTCACGTTGTACGAAGACGTCGAACGGGCGATCCTCGTCGAGCGGCTTTATCGGCGCGATCGCAATTATCTAGTGCGGGGCGAACCGGAACCGGGGGACTCGGCGATCGCGATCGTCGACGAGTTCACCGGCCGAGTCGCCGAAGGACGTAAGTGGCGCAACGGCCTCCACCAAGCGATCGAAGCGAAAGAACATGTCGAGCTCACCGGCGACGGCGGCCAAGCGGCGCGGGTCACCGTGCAGGAATTCTTCTTGCGCTATCGCCACTTGGCCGGCATGAGCGGCACGGCCCAAGGCTCGGCCCGCGAGTTGAAGCGGATCTATCGCCTCGGCGTGAGCCGCATCCCGACCAATCGCCCGCCGATTCGCAAGAAACTCCCGACCTGGATCTTGCCGACCATCGAACGGAAATGGACCGCGATCGTCGCCGAGATTCGGGCAATGCATGAGGAAGGTCGGCCCGTGCTGATCGGCACCCGTTCGATCGACCGCTCGCAGACGTTGTCGCAACTCTTGGTCGCCGCGGGCATCGAGCATGAAGTGCTCAACGCTCATGAAGAGGCCCGCGAAGCCGAGATCGTCGCCCGGGCCGGCGAGCGAGGGCGCGTCACCGTCGCGACGAACATGGCCGGCCGGGGCACCGACATTCGTCTCGGTGCAGGGACCGCCGAGCTCGGCGGCATCCATGTGATCGTCAGCGAGATGCACGAAGCGGCCCGGATCGATCGCCAACTCGTCGGCCGCTCCGGCCGGCAAGGAGATCCCGGCTCGTATCGCTACATCCTCTCGCTCGAAGACGACCTGCTGCGCGAAGGCTTGTCGCCGCGGCGCGCTATGAAGCTCAAGAAACTCGGCGCGGCTTCGCAAGCGGCGGAGTTTTTATCCCCGGCGCTTGAACGCTGGTTTAAGCGAGCACAGCGCACCGTCGAACTCCGCAAGTTCCGTCAACGCAAACGGCTCTTGGCATTCGAGAAGCAACGCAATCTCTCCGCCCAGCCGCTCGGCTTGGATCCGCTCTTGGATCTGCCGGGCTAGCTTAACATCTTTGAACACGATTCCCGTTTCGATCTTACGTTCCGTCACGCTCTTCAACCGCAGGAAACTCCCATGTCGACCGCCGCTCTCCCCAACACCGAAGCCGCTCCCGCCGCACCGCAACCGATCAAGGTCGATGAAACGAAGCTCGTCGCCGCTTACACCAACTTCTGCCGCGTCACCGGCACGCCGGAAGAACTGATCGTCGACTTCGGCCTCAACGCCCATCCCATGGGCTCCGGCGATGCGGTCGTCGTCGGCCAGCGCCTCGTCATGAACTACTTCACCGCCAAACGCCTGCTGCAAGCCCTCGGCATGAGCGTCGCCCGCCACGAACAAGTCTTCGGCACGCTGGAAACCAACGTCATGAGGCGGGCGGAGAAGAAGTAAAGCCGCACTTCAGAGATGAGGTGCGTCCGCATAGTTACCCGAGTACGAGTACCTCGAGGCTAGCGTCGAGTCCTGTTTCGACTCAAACCCAGTCGATGAGCTCCCGACGGACCTCGCCGTCCGGTAATAACCGGACATTCTAGTGCTTTTCTTGAGGGCACGTAGGCCCTGTATCCCATAAGGGACCGTAAGCGCCCGACTTCAGGTCGGGCTTCAGAAGAAAACCGCTCTGAAACGGAGTCACGACATCATACCGGCCGCATCGGTACAAAAATGATACCGTCGTATGCAATGGTCAACCGGCCGCCTCGCGAAGCCGTTGGAAATGCTAAGAAAAGGACGGCCCCCGCAGTTGCTACGCGATCGAGCTCCGGCCCGTGCAAGCCGTTCGGCGGACACGGACCGGAGTGGTTGTTGGACGGCTTGGTTCAATCGCGGCGCTTAGAGCGGTTTTAAGTTAGGTGTATCGGTATCCGCAGTGTTTGAAGTAGTTCCGGCATTCGGTTTCGGTGAAGCGATCGAGGATGGTGCCGCAGAGCTTCCAGAGCTTGTCGACGGTTCGTTCGGCTCCGTCGCGGAGCAGCTTCTTGAACTTGGAGA
>JAIOPP010000127.1 GCA_021413845.1 Planctomycetia bacterium
AGACCACGCTCGTCGTCGTCATGGGGGAATTTGGACGTACGCCGCGCATCAACAAAGACGGTGGCCGCGATCATTATCCGAACGCCGGCTGCGTCCTCATGGCCGGTGCCGGGATTCGGCGCGGCGTGGTGATCGGCGCGACCGATCGGAACGGAGCCGTCCCTGCCGCACGACCTTACACACCGGGCGACGTTGCGGCGTCGATCTACCACGCGCTGGGAATCGATCCGCACGGAACTTACTTCCCGCGACTCCCGCGACCTACCCCGATCGCAGACGGCCGAGTCATCGACGGCTTATTCGCCTAAGCGGGTTAACCAGTTACTTCGGAATGCTCCCATGTCGGAATCACACGACGCTCACTCCGCTCCGTTCACGATGTTCTCGCGGCGTGCGGCGCTGCGCATCGGCGGCGCCGGCGGGATCTCGCTGGCGGCCTTCGGTTCCGCATCCCGGCCCCTATCGGCTTTCGCAGCACCATCGGGTTCACTCCTTTCCGAATCCGCCGCTTCGTTCGGCCGCGCGAAGTCGGTGATCTTGTTCTTTCTGCTCGGCGGCCCGTCGCAGCACGATACCTGGGACCCTAAGCCCGACGCTCCGGCCGAAGTGCGCGGCGAGTTTAAGCCTATCGCATCGAGCTTATCCGGTCTGCAGGTCGGCGAGCTCATGCCGCGCACCGCGAAGCTGACCGATCGGCTCGCCGTGATTCGCTCGATGATCACCGGCGACAACAGCCACTCGTCGAGCGGTTATCAGATGCTGACCGGCGTACCTCACGTGCCGCTCGGCGTCGAGAACGCGACGAAGAAAGCGCCGAACATCGCACCGTGCGCCGCCTCGATCGTCAAATCGTTGCGCGCCGAAGGTGGCAAGCTCCCCGCGTCGATCGTATTGCCCGAGCATGTTTGGAACGACGGCAATATCTCCTGGCCCGGCCAAGACGCCGGCTTCCTCGGCTTGAAGCACGATCCATGGCTCATTCCTTGCGATCCTTCCGAAGCTTCGTTTCAGGTGCCGGCTTTGAGCTTGCCCGGCGAACTGACGCAACCGCGATTCGACGGCCGCCGTGAACTGCTCACCGAGCTCAATCGCCGCTTGGATCGTTGGAGTGAGACGGCCGGCAGCGCTCCTTACGATCTCTACGCGCGGCAAGCCGTCGACATGCTCACGTCGTCGGATTCGCGCGGCGCGTTCGACATCAAAGCCGAGAGCGAGGCGACGCGCGATCGTTACGGCCGGACGCGCTTCGGACAGAGCACGCTCTTGGCCCGGCGACTCGTCGAAGCCGGGGTCTCACTCGTGCAGGTCAACTGGACGCGCGTGAAAGGCTTGCAAAGCAGCGGCTGGGATACGCACGCGAATCATCACAAGCAAGCGCGCGACATGCTCATGCCGATGATGGATCAGACCTACTCGGCGCTGCTGGAAGATCTCGAAGCGCGCGGCTTGCTCGACGAGACGCTCGTCGTGTGGGCCGGCGAGTTCGGACGCTCGCCGCGAGTCAACGGCGCGGGCGGTCGCGACCATTGGGGCCGCTGCTTCTCGATCGCACTGGCCGGAGCCGGCATTCGTCGCGGCACGGTCTTCGGCGCCTCTAACGCTCATGGCGGCGAGCCGGCTCGCGATGCCGTCACGCCGGCCGACCTCTGGGCCACGGTTTATCACTGCCTCGGCCATCATCCCGACTCGCTGATGCACGATCCCCAGGGTCGTCCGTTGCCGATCAGTCGCGGATCGGTCATCCGTGACGTGCTGATCTAACTCTTTCTCGCTGCCGAGCGTTGGGTTACTGATTGATTGCTGCCGAAGAAACGCAGACACTCGGTACACAGCTCATCGCGCCGGAAAATTGCATCGAGACTCCCCTAAACAGATCGGCTGACAGATCGATAGCGTATTCGGAACTCTTCGCCATCAGAAGCACGAGGCGAAGATCGCATGGGTGATATTCTTGTGGCGGGGTTGCTTCCGATCGAGCTTCTCTTGCTCCAGGGATTTCTTGATCGCTTCGTTGAAGTTCTTTTGAAAGTCTTCCGGATTCAGCGTGGTACCGGTGGCCGCTTGGCGCGAATATTCGCCCCCCTCCCACCGCAGATTGCGAATCTCGCGCGGGCCCTCCCATGCTTTACCGTCAATTTTGACTTTCCGGCCGTCTTTGACCATCGTGCCGCTGGGAGAAATGCTGAACTCGGTGACCGTCCGCCAATCGTCAGGTGGCGCCGTGATTTTGGGATCGGTCGCGACGAGGTCGCTGAGTTTCACTGATACGGTCTGCAAGGCTTTGGAGGCGTTTAGATTTCGGACGACCGTGTAGTCGACAGCAGGCCGGCCGGGCACCATGGCACCCCAGGCGTTGCAATTGAAGGTCAGCACGAGTTGGTTGTCGCTCCGGCAAGTGACTTCGAAGTGCAGCGTGGCGCCATCGGGGCCCTGCCACTTGGGATCCTTCAGCTTGCGGGTCGTGGCATTCCACAGCGGCGGATGTCCCCAGTTCAAGAGATACCAGTCGTGCCAACCGCGCGCGCCGTCGTCAATCAGCCGATCGGGCTTGTCCGTGGCCTTCACGCTGGCCGAGCGCAGTTGCGCGGGCCCCGCTGAGACGACGCGCGAGCTGATGGCAAACGTGGCGCTGGATTCCTGCCCCGCCGGCCGCGGACTCGTCCGATAGGCTGCCGGTGTTTCATAGACGACGTTCGCAAAGGCGAAGAACGGCTGCTCAAGATTCATCACAGGGCATTCGGCCTGCCATTGCGTGCCGGATTTCACGCACTTCGCATCGCGCCAAAAGCGGGTGAGCGCATGTGGATCGAGGGAGTAGTAAATGTCGACGCGCTGTACGGCCTGCGAATCATCCGGTGTGACGATGATTCGAGGCACGCCGGTGGTAGTCTTGAGTTCCAGCACCAGCTGCGGCGTCTGCGGCATCTTGAATGCTTGCCCCTTCAGGTGCTCTTCAAACCACAGAAGCTCGGTGATGGAGTGCTCATCGGAATGATGGTGATTCAGGTGAGGCGAAATGCTGAATCGGACGCGGTCGTCGGGCACATTGCGCCAGTTCCAAGCCATGTTGTCGATATGCGCGTGAAAGTCATTCGTCGGCGAAAGCCATAGGATCGGACACGTTACCAGCGGGATGTAGGCGTTGTCGGAAATGCAAGCCAGTTCCATCTCCGTGCGCTGGGTTCGGCTTCCGCCGGGCACCTTGGCTTCGCTCTCCGTTAAGTCGCCCGAACCTCCGCACGACGGCACGGCGGCTTTGATCCTTTTGTCGATTCCTGCGAGGTTCGTGGTGAGCTTGCCCCCCATGGAATGCCCGTGCGCTCCGATGCGCGTCGCATCCACTTCCGGCTGCTGTTGCAGGAACGTGATCGCGCGACGCCCCGCGATCAGCACGAGAAACCAGTTGCTGTTGCGAGGCGACTCAACGGAATCGAGAGTGTATGCATCGGGAGTCGGAGACCCGGCGAAGTGGTTCGCCTTGTTGCGTTGCGGCGGATGCGTCGCGTCGAGCTTTCCCCAGTCGGTTTGCGGCCCGCTCCAAGTCTCTCGGCCAAGACTCATCTTGTTGCCGCCCCAATTGATGGAGATAGCGGCATAGCCGCATTTGGCATAGGTCACGACGCTGCTGAGCGAAGCCGACTGTCCGCCGCCATGCATCTCGACGAGTGCCGGAAGTTTCGTTCCGCCTTTCGGAAAAGCGTAGAACGCCGCGACCCTCGACGAAGCCCCCTTGAAGACTCCCACTTGATATCGAACGATTCGGCAGACGACGCCGTCCTGTTCCCACTCCTTGAGAATCTCGACATCCAGCGGAGTGGTCCGGTCGAATTCCTCAAAGCCGGCCCAGAGTTCCGTGAGGGTTCGCGGGATCACAGGGGAGCTAGCAAAGCCAAGCGTTGTCCCAGTGCTCGGAGACTCCGTGCTCGTGTCGGCAGCGTACAGGGTGGCCAACGGAGCCATCAGCAACGCAATGAGTAGCAAGAGGGTGTGTTTCATCAGGTTATTTATGTCGGAGACAGTTGCAGCAAAGTGCCGATTCGAGTTCGGTTTGACTATTTTATGTTGAGTACATCGGTGGCGTGCTCGAGATTCCGCATCAATCCTCGCGTCGATACACCTTCAGCACGTTTCGAATTGCTTCCACAGGCGGGTAACCGTCTGGGACAACCTCACGCTTCGCTCAACCTGTGTCGAATGAGGTTGCTTCAATGCAGATGCGTTCGTGCGCTGAATCTTGAATATTTAGATCGGCGAAGGCAGCACGTTGTGGGCAAGCACGTTCATGATCGCGGAATGCGATTCGGCGACGAGCGCGGGCGAAGCCGGAAGCTGCGTTGCGCCATCGCCGTAGTTCCAGTAGCTGGCACCGATCAGCATGCCGACGGCCGCCATGGCCACGAGCAACACGCCGTCGCGAGTTCTCCAGCGCCGCGCTTCGATGACCTTCGGTCGTTCTTGGCGCTTTGCTTTGTGCTTATGATTCATTCCGTCGGCCAAGAATGCGGGTACAGGTGCAAACTTCGCATCAAGGTCTCGGATCGGCGGGCGAGCGAGAACGACCGCCCGGTCGTCCCGAGGCGAGCGTCCCACTCTTGGGGACGCTCGCTCGGGACGCTCGTTTACCGGGCCATTGCGGCTTGAGCCTTCTTGATCTTCTCTTTCACGGCATCCAAGTTGAAGCTCGCCCCCTTCTGCATCGGCGGGAACTCGACGGCCGTCATGGCGAGCTTTTCCACCTGATCCTGGACGAAGACGAAACGCCAGAACTCGTAGAGGAACCAACTCATATAGTTCTGAGCTCCGTCTTTGGTCCCGTTGCCCGGCCAGCCCTGTCGTTCAAACGGATCGAGGCGCAGGTTGGTCAGGTATGGAACGTCGGGCTTGGTTTTTTCGCCGAGCCAGCCATGAGGCTGATCAATGAAGCGGTACTTGTAGTCGCCGATGCGGACGGCCCCCAACTCGCTTTCGCCGAAGTACCAAATCTCGGTTCGCTTCGACGGTCCCTTGCCGGTGATCATGTCCATCTGGTTGGAACCGTCGAGATGCACCTTGTAGGTCGTGTCGCCGAACTTACGACCTTGCTTGAGGTCTTCGATGATGTTCGGTTCGCCGGCGGCGGCGAGGAACGTCGGGAACCAGTCGAGGCCCGAGATGAGACCGTTCTCCACCTTCTCCGCAGGAACCTTCCCCGGCCAACGTAGGATGGCCGGCGCGCGGAAGCCCCCTTCCATGACGGTCCCTTTGCACTGCGCAAACGGCGTCGTTCCGCCGTCGGGCCAAGTGAAGGTCTCCGTGCCGTTGTCGGTCGTGAAGATGACGATGGTGTCATCGTCGACGCCTAGGTCTTTGAGCTTCTGCATCGTGGCACCCACGACGTCGTCGATCTGCGCCATTCCGGCCTCTTGGATCGACCAACCGTTTTCCGAATTGCGCAGCGCTTGATACTTTGCCGAGAGATGGGTGGTCACGTGCATCCGCGTCGGGTTGAGCCAAACGAAGAACGGCTTGTCTTCGGCCTTCGCCTTCTCGATGAACTTGAAGGAGAGATCGCGAATCTCATCATCGACGGTCTCCATTCGCTTCGGATAGAGCGTTCCGGCGTCTTCGATCTTTTGCTTGCCGATCTTACCCCACCGCGGCATCTCGGTCGGATCATCGACGTCCGTCGCCCAAGAGTGAACCATGTTCCGCGGGCCGACCTTGTCGAGCAGTTCCTGCGGATAAGCGGGATGCGACGGGTCTTCCATCGCGTCGAGATGATAGAGGTAACCGAAGAATTCGTCGAAGCCGTGGACGGTCGGCAGGAACTCGTTCTTGTCGCCGAGATGGTTCTTTCCGAATTGGCCGGTAGCGTAACCGAGCGACCTCAGCGCAGTAGCGATCGTGACCGCCTGCGCCGGGATCCCGACCGACGCGCCGGCTTGGCCGACCGTCGTCATTCCGGTCCGAATCGGGAGTTCGCCGGTGATGAAGTTGGCCCGACCTGCCGTGCAACTCGCTTCGGCATAGTAGTCGGTGAAGATCATGCCCTCAGCAGCGAGCTTGTCGAGGTGCGGCGTTCGGCCGGCCATCAGGCCGCGATGGTAGGCGCCGATGTTCCACATGCCGATGTCGTCTCCCATGATGACGACGATATTCGGCTTCTTACCCGAGGTGGGCTGCTGCTGCGCGCCGGCCTGAGCGACGACCAGCTCCTTATCGGCTGCTGCGACTATCGACTGCGCCCCGGGAGCGGCGCCGTTCGGCTTGGCGACCGAGGTCGACGAAGTGGCCGGCGCGGCGTCGGCCGGCCGGCTCCATTGCAATCGGCCGGAGGAGGCGACATATCCCAGCAGCACGCCCGCGGCCAGAAAGAAGAGGGGCAGAAACCTACTGCTTCGGAGCATAGATGTTTTCCTTAGTTGCGAAATCTAGAAGAGCGGATTGAGTTAAGTTGCCGCAAGGGCGAGGAGCGGCGAAGCCTTTTTATAGCTATTAGTATGACTGAGGTCGCGGCGTACGACTCTGGAATTCGCGGATGGATTGAGCGGCTGACGGCGAACGGCGTTCGACGTGATTGAAGAGGCTTAACAACGCGCTGGAGCCCGATCTCCTCGGAAGGAGCGAGCAACCGCGGATTCCGGGATTCTTTAACGCAAACCGCACACCATTCGGTGAATCTGCCTTTGGCAAACAGTCGGCGTGGACGCAGCGATGGATACGTCGGTGGATCGCGAGCGACCCATTTTGTCGAGATTGCGGCTGAATTACCTACGGCACGAACCTTGCGCAGCGCGTTGAGCTCGCTGAGACGTTCCGCCCGTATCTAAGGTCAGCAGCCGAAGAATTTCACAGTCACCACCGAAGCGGTGATCGGTCGAAGCGCGCCGATTCGCACACAGAAGCGTGCAATATCGTTCGGCGCTGCAAGCGGATTTGCTCTCGCTCCGATTATGCCGCTCCGATATCTAAGCAAACGGCTCACCGGTCGATGCAACTTCGACCCCCAGAGCTCCGGCCCATCCCACGCAGTTGCGGAGAACGGGCCGGAGCTTAGCGAACTTACCTGCCGATTAGCGGCGGAGTTGAGTTCGAGCTCCGGATTCACGGTCGCGCCGCGCGAGCCGTAGTTCGCTTCTCCGATCTTCTTCGTGAAACCGACGTTGAGTTTGAGCATGGGGATCTCCTTTGAAGTTGAAAATTGCTCGTCATCTGCATCGCCGGCGTCCTCGTGGTGACTAAGGCGACGCACGTGACGCAGAATCCGAAACCTGGCAGAGTCGTGGTCGGCCGAACGCGTGTCGGTCGGTGGTTACGAGTCCCAAACGATTGGCCGCGAATTTGAACTGCACGAGCGAAGGCATATCGAACCACCGATGCTATCGGTAGAATCGCGTCTTTCGCCGACGACTGCAGGGAGAAAACGATGCAACGATTTCCGCGGTGGGAAACGATCATTGGTCGATTGCTCCTCTTGACGACATTGGCGAGTGCCGCCGGCTGTCCGCAGCAATCCGCTGACAAGAGCGAAGATGCTCCGGTGCCCCAGGCCGCGGTGGTTGAAGAGCAAGCCACGGGATCGGAGGCATCGGCGACCCCTCGGATCGCCGCTCAGTCGGGCAGTCCCGGCGCCACAACGGCTCTTCCAGGCAACCAGCTTCCACCGCCCGATCCGAAGTTCGGCGGCGTCATCAATCTGAAAGCAACCGACTCGAAGCCGTGGTGGCCGCCGCGCGTAGTGCCGCCGAAGGGCGCGCCCAATGTGCTCTTGATTATGACGGACGATTGCGGATTCGGGTCGCCGAGCACGTTCGGCGGTGTCATCCCCACGCCGGCCCTGGATCGCATCGCAAATAACGGACTTCGTTATACGCAGTTCCATTCCACCTCGCTCTGCTCACCGACTCGTGCGGCCCTGATCACCGGGCGCAATCATCACGTGGCAGGATTCGGTGTCGTGGGCGAAGCGGCTACCGGCTTTCCGGGCTACGATTCGGTCATACGCAAGGAGTGCGGCACCGTCGGCGAAATCCTCAAGCAGAACGGTTACGCGACGTCGTGGTTCGGCAAGGACCATAACACTCCTTTCTATGAAGCGTCGGTGGCAGGGCCGTTCGATCAATGGCCCAACGGGATGGGCTTCGATTACTTCTACGGCTTCGTCGGCGGTGACACGAGCCAGTGGACGCCGAACTTGTTCCGCAATACGACGCCGATTTATCCGTTTGAGGGAAACCCCGAATGGAACCTGACCACGGCGATGGCCGACGAAGCGATCGAGCACATGAAGGGCCTCCACGAAGTTGCGCCCGACAAGCCGTTCTTCGTCTATTACGTCCCCGGTGGCGTACATGCTCCGCACCATCCCACGAAAGAATGGGTGAAGAAGATCAGCGATATGCACTTGTTCGACGATGGCTGGAACAAGTTGCGCGAAACCATTTTCGCGAACCAAAAGAAGCAGGGTATCGTCCCGCAAGACACGAAGCTCTCTGCCTGGCCGAAGGAACTGCCCGAATGGGATACCCTCGACCTGAGGCAGAAAGAACTCTTCATCAAGCAGGCTAACGTCTTCGCCGCGTACCTCGCTTATACCGACCACGAGATCGGCCGCGTCATTCAGTCGGTCGAAGATATGGGCGAACTCGACAATACGCTCATCATCTACATCAGCGGCGACAACGGAGCGAGCCCCGAGGGAACGATCAACGGCACTCCCAACGAGTTCACCTTCTTCAACGGCGTCACCGTGCCGGTGAACGACCAATACTTGTTCTACGAGCTTTGGGGCTCAGACCAAACTTTTCCGCACTACTCCGCCGGCTGGGCCTGGGCCTTTGACACCCCGTTCCAATGGTGCAAGCAGGTGGCGTCACACTTCGGCGGTACTCGCCAAGGCATGTGCATGTCGTGGCCGGGGCATATCACCGACAAGGGCGGTATCCGCACGCAGTTCCATCATATGATCGACATCGTGCCGACGATCCTCGAAGTGACCGGTATTCCCGTTCCCGACACGATCAACGGCATCAAACAGCGACCGATGGACGGCGTGAGCATGGCTTACTCATGGGACAAGGCCAACGCGACCACACCCTCCAAGCGCACGACGCAATACTTCGAGATGCTCGGCAACCGTGCCATTTATCATGAAGGCTGGGTCGCCTGCACCACTCCGGTCAACACGCCTTGGGATTTGGGCATCATGCCGTCCCCCGACGTGATCTCCGGCTACAAGTGGGAACTCTACCACGTCGACAAGGACTTCTCGCAGTCAACGGATCTCGCCGCCCAAATGCCCGACAAGCTCAAGGAGCTGCAGGATCTCTTCTATGTGGAGGCAAAGAAGAACGACGTACTACCGCTCGACAACTCGACGCTCGCGCGGTTCCTTACGCCGCGCCCCAGCCCGACGGCGGGACGCACCAGCTTCACCTATACCGGTGAGTTGAGCGGTGTCCCTCCGGCTTGCGCTCCGAGTATTCTCGGACGCTCGTATAACATCGAAGCGGAGATCGAGATACCGGAGGGGGGTGCTCAAGGGATGATCGTAACCGAAGGTGGACGCTTCGGCGGATATGGATTGTTCTTGAGTAAAGGGGAACTCGACATCGGCCGCGGCAAAGTCGTCTTCATCTACAATCTGCTGGGGAAACGCATTGCGTGGGAAGGCCCCAAGCTCGAAGCCGGCAAGCACACGATCGTTTTCGACTTCAAGTACGACGGACCGGGATTCGGAAAAGGAGGGACCGGCACGCTCTCGATCGATGGTAAGGAAGCGGCCAAGAAAACGCTGGAGCACACCGTGCCAATCACCTTTCCCGAAGATGAGACTTTCGACGTCGGAATGGACACGCGCACTCCCGTCGCGCTCATCGAGTACCACTACGACTGCCCATTCAAGTTCACCGGCAAGATCAATCGTTTGACATACGCTCTCGGCCCGCACGAATACGTTGCCGCGATCAAGACCGAGACGCCGCAATAGAATGAGCGTATCGGGCAGTAGAATGAACAAGCCGCTCGCTTTCGCCGCGCTCGCCGAAGCCGCCACCGGCGCAGCGCTCATCGTCGCCCCATCACTCGTCGCGCGACTGCTGCTCGGCACGGAACTCTCCGGCGTCGCGGATGCCGTGGGCCGCGTGGCCGGTATCAGTCTGTTATCTCTAAGCATTGCGTGCTGGCCGGGCAAAAAGCCGACGCGTGCGGCACTCGGTGGGATGGCGACCTACGGCCTGCTGGTTACGTTCTACCTCTTGTATCTCGGCATTCGCGGCGAGTGGGTCGGCCCGCTCCTGTGGCCGGCCGTAGCGTTGCACGCCGTGCTGACGTTGCTGCTGGCACGAGCTTGGCTCAGTGCAAAAACTGCCTAATAAAACAATCATTCGAAGGAGATAAGCGTCGGTCACATCGACCGGCCTTAACAAGTGTTGCAAATCTGCATCACCACCGTCATGTGCAGTGACGATTATCGCGTCGAAGTCACGACAACGGATGAATCACAGGGAACAAAGCCGACGGGAATGGCTCGGTCTTACATTCGATCGGTTCATTTGGTCTCAACGACCCAAATGTTCCGATAGCGGAGTGGGTTGCCGTGATCCTGCAGGTAAATCGGGCCGGGGTCGGGGCCGGGCTTGTTGGGAGCGGAGGTGGTCGAACGCTCACCAGGAAGCTCCACGTCGTTATGGATGAGCACTCCGTTGTGCGAGATCGTCACCCGCGGGTTGGCGACCAGTTTGTCTCCTTCGTACTTCGCCGCGGTGTAGTCGATGTCGAAGGTTTGCCAAGTGAGCGGCGGCAGGCACATGTTCACGTCCGGCGCCTTCACCGAATACAACCCGCCGCATTCGTTGTTCTCCCCTTTCAGGCCGAACGAATCTAGCATCTGGCATTCGTATCGAGCGCCGACGTAGATCCCGCTATTGCCGCGTCCCTGGCCCCGATCTTCCGGTTGATACGGCGTACGGAACTCGATATGCACCTTGCAACTGCCGAACTTCCGCTTGCTCGAACAGCCTTGCATCAGGAGACCGTCGTCGGTCATGCGGCCTTTGTCGAAGGCCTCGGCCGACTTACCGTCGAAGAGGACGATCGCGCCCTCGGGCGGACTTGCGCCGAGAGTCGGGCTAGTACGCGTGACTTTCTTGAGCTGGGCGATTTCGCTTCCCTCTTCGGAAAGTAACTTGGCGACGCCGTCCTTGATCCTCGCTCCGATTTTCTCTCCCTTTGCGGCGACCGCTCCTTCTTTCAATTCGCCGCCCAGCTCAATTTTTGTCTCTCCCTTTTTCCAGCCGTCGCCGGGGAGGCCGCCTTGGTATTCAACGAGGTGAAACTTTCCCTTGCCGAGTGCGATGACCTGTAGTCCGACTTTGAAAACTCCGTCCTCGGTCTTGCGCGTGCCGACGTATTCTCCTTGAAATGGAAAATCGGCATCGGTCATGGTTGGGTCGGTATAGCTCGGACCGGCTGCATGCGCTGTCGCTGCCCAGGCAATGGCCGACAGGAGGAAGGCGAAAGGCTTCGTCATGAATGCGTACCCCGAATAAAAGCGACTGGATCATTCGGGCTATTGTGGGAGCGCAGCTCAGCGGCCGCAAGCAGTCCCTGCCCGGAACTGAGCCGGAGTGAACCGATATATTGCAGCAATTCGCGGTACCGCAACCCGCCGAGCGCACTTCACGTAGCGGCACGCCCAACGGGATAGTCAAAACGTTAGAATCACGCGCAGCGTCAGCATCAGCGGGCTACCGTAGCTTGCGCTTTGCGCCGCCGGAATGATGTAAGTCGCTTGCGGCGAGACGGAAAAGTTTGGGCTATGCTTCCAGAGGTAGTAACCGTTGATCGCCGTTTCACTGCCGCGCATGTCGGAATGTCGAATGCGGCCGCGGCGAAAGTTCGTCGCCTGTGGGTCGGACGAGAGGTCGCTGCAGGCAACGCCCAGGCCGATCGCATCCTCGTCGCGACCCGCGAGAAAGCCGGTCCGGGTTAGGCCCGCGCCGTTGTAAAACTGGAAGATAGTGATCCGGGGGTCGGAATTACCGAACTGGTAAAAAGCCCGGATCCCTTGGCGATCGTCTTCGTCGTCGGGATTCTCGCGCCACAGGGTTTGCTCCCACGTGAGATAAAGCCCGTCGACGCCGTGAATCGATTGCAGTCGGCCGAACGTGCGTTCGACGAGATGTCCATTGATGTCGAACGATTCTTCGCGCAGTTGGTTGACTTCCTCGAACGTCGCTGTTGAGTACCAGTAGCCGACGCAGAGGCGACCGTCGCGGCCTCGAGAAAGACGATAACGAAAGCCCGCTTCACCGATCCAAAACAACGGCGAATTTCCCGAGAGCAAACGACTCGGCCCGGCGAGGCCCGGCAGGTTGCCGTTCGCCGCCGAACCGTCGTACATGGCGACGCCGAAGTACGTCTCCTTCGTCGGATAGAGGAACAGGTTCGCGCCGCAAGCCGGGTCGGGATAGGTCGGCAACAAGAAAATCGTCGGCGAGTTGCCGAATGCCCCGTGCAAGAAATCGGCGCCGTTCTCAACGAAGGCGAATTCGTTATTCGCGTCGACTTTGCCGATCTTCACACGCACGCGCTCATCGAACAGCTTTTGCTCGCACCACAGTTCCGAAATCTGGGAGCGTTGCGAGTGGGGGGATGCATCGAGCTGATCGAAAAACTGCTCGTCGCCGGCCAGCGTGTGGCCGTTCGTGCCGCCGTGATTTTGAAACAGGCAGGACCAACGGCCCCCTTCGAGGCCGACCAACTTCTCCATGTCGATCGTTGCAAAGAGGTTTAACAGGTTTTGCTCGGCGGCGTGGCCCGGCCTCCGGCCATCGAAGGCAGCGTAGTTCTCGTGAATCCACCACTGACCGCCGATCTCCAGCGGCGAATCTCGCCTTCCCTGCAAGACCGGCCCGATCCCAAAAGGAGCATCACCTTCGCCTTGCTGACCTCGCATGACGCCTGGTTGCAACAGCCCCCAGCAACAAAGCGCCGTTGCTAACCAGGGCGCAAGCAAAGCCGGCGAAG
The DNA here is from genome assembly GCA_021413845.1 of Planctomycetia bacterium. Lineage (NCBI taxonomy): Bacteria > Pseudomonadati > Planctomycetota > Planctomycetia > Planctomycetia bacterium. The sequence goes on from JAIOPP010000127.1 coordinate 13,009, forward strand.
TTCGCGATGGCAAAGCTGCCTTATTCGCTCTCCATGACAAAAATGGCCGCGATCGTCGCATCGGCAGAACATGGACGAAGATGAACTAACATGCGAGGCACTTTCTTCATCGACGGCGACAACGCCGGCACTTCATGAGGAATAGTGTCGCAGCTCATTCCAAGCGATCGCCAGCGCGTCGTTAGGCTTCTCCCGACAAGCGGCAGGCCACCTCCGTGAGGTCGAACAGACTGGCGCCGTCGGATCCCCTCGTAGCCTTGAGTTTGTCGATCAGACCATCCGGCATTTTTGCTTTGGGCGATATCGTGCTTCTGCGACTCCACCATGCGATCACCGCGGAGTAGCGGCTCATGTCGTGCGGAGCGACTTTGATCGCGAGGCCTTTGCAGCAACGTGCCGACCGGGTGTCGATGTGATGACGTGCGTGCTATCGGTCCGGATCTTGGTGAAGAAAAGACCGACGAATCGATACTTAAATGCCGATCGACGCCCGCAAGTTGGTGCCGAATGCTAACCTACGGAAAACGGCGTGGTCCAAACCTGCGGTGTGAAGGCCCCGGTTTCCTGCGTCTTACCGTCAGTTGTAGCGATCAGCGATCGCCTGAGCATTGTCGTCGTTCGCGACGGTCTCGATCTTGACTTTCGGTATGAACTCAACGGAATACTCGGCGCCCCGATAGGTTTCGGTGTGTCCTTTCTGCCGGCCGAGGCCGCGACACTCAGCACGGTCAGAAACCGATCGTGTCGTCGGCGTTCATTGCGGTTGAGAATTGCTACGCCAGGATTGCCGCTAGTAACTCTTCACGACTTGCTATCGGCCGATTAGCCGACGATTTCCGTGAATTCGCTCGCGTTATCGGCAAACTTGCGGACGGGGAGATCGAGGCGGTGCAACATGGTCACGTAGAGGTCGCCGAGCGGGCGTTCCTCGCGGGCTTTGATGTAGCGGCCGTGGCGGAAACCGAGGTCTTTGCCTCCCGCCAGCACGATTGGATAGTTCCGCGCGTTGTGCGTGTTACTCGTGCCGCTTCCGTACATGGCCAGCGTACGATCAAGCACGCTCGTTTCACCTTCGCGAATGGCCGAGAGTCGATCGAGGAAGTAGGCAAACTGTTCGGCGAGGTAACGATCGTACTCACCCCAGCTCGAATCTTTGGTTGGATCAGAGTGACTGAGGCCGTGGTGTCCACCGTGTTTGCCCGTACCGATCTTGATGATGCCGGGGAAGCGATCGCAAATTCCGTGGCCGTCTTCGGATGAAATCTGATAGGTCGCCACGCGCGAGGTATCGGTCTCGAAGGCGAGCACGATGAGATCCATCATCGTGCGGATATAGTCTGTCGGCCCCTTCTGAGAGACTTCGAGATTGAACTTCGAGCGATCGACATCGGGGATCGCTTTGCCGAGCCAAGTTTGCGCCCTGCTGAGCCGACTTTCGACTTCGCTCAACGAGGAGAGGAATTCATCGAGCCGCTGTTGATCGGGTCGACCGAGCCGATTGCGCAGCGAACGAGCATCTTCCAACAAGAAGTCGACGCGCTTGCGACCCGCTGAGAGAGCCCGTTCGTGAGCCGCGCGGTCGCCGTCGGCCGGCTTTTCGAAGAGGCGTTCAAAAATGCTGCGTGGATTCGACTCTGCGGGGATGGCTCGCCCTTGTTGATCGAACGAGATCGTGGTGGCTCGGCTCTTCATGCCGGTGCCGCCGTTGCTCGAGAGCACCAGCGAGGGAATCCGTGTGTGCAGACCGTACTGGCGCGCAATCAACTGATCGATCGAGATCGAGTTGTTGAGATTGAGGCGAATATCGGCTCCCGTGAGCCAGACGTCGCCCGTGTTGTGACCAACAAGCTGCCGACTGGTCGGATGGGAAAGTTGACCGAAGATCGTGAGATTCTGCTTATGTCTGGCAAGCGTCTCAAGCGAGCGGGTGAATTCGTAGTCGGGACCCTCGGTCCGTGGGAACCAGTTCCAATCGCTGGTTGGATCGCTGGGTTTCGACAGGGCGACACCATTGCCGAAAAAGAACGCACAGAAACGCTTCGGTTTGTCCGTGGCGGTCGGGGCGGCGGAAGCCATCGCTTCGAGCCAGGGGAGCGCCAGGGAGAGCCCCGTGCCACGAAGGAAGGTGCGTCGGTCAAGGTGCCAGGTGGGGTGAGGCATGGTGGGAACCGTGTCTAGGTGGGGTGTTCCGCAATCTGAATATGTTCGCAGGAATCGCGACCATTCTCAATCCTGTTTGGGGGGATTCACTTGGTTTGGAACGGCTCGCTAGCAATCACTAGTTCAATTAGTGCAGAGAGCCGATCTTCACGTTTTTTCAAGGCAGGCACCAAGCTATCGATCACTTCCATGTCGCTGAGCGTCAACGAACGCCCCAGAGCGTAGCTCGCCACGCGGCGTAGCACCGCTTGGCGCAAATCATCGCTTCGTGTGCGAAGCAACTCGATTTTTAACTCGCGCAGCCCGTTGATCGTGACGCCCGTAGGAAGTTCCGCTTTGGTGTCAATCGCCTGAGTCGACTTTTGTTTTCGCCATTGGCCAATCGCATCGTATTCTTCGAAGGCAATGCCCCAGGGATCGATCTTGTTATGGCAACCGGAACAGGCCGAGCTATTGCGATGCAGAGCCAGTGCCTGCGTAATCGTCAGCCCTTTGAGCTTGGGATCGCTGGCGCGGTCGAGCTCTGGGACATTGGGTGGCGGCGGGGGAGGTGGATCGTCGAGCAAGTTCTTGAGCAGCCACATGCCGCGTTTGATCGGATGCCCGTCGAGGCCATCCGAATTGCCGGTTAGCACGCTCGCCTGCGTAAGCAACCCACCGCGCTCGAGCAGTGGATCGAGCTGCACTTTGCGAAAATTCGACCCGTGTACTTCGGGGATGCCGTAGTGCTTGGCGAGGATCTCGTTGACGAAGGTGAAATCCGCGTCGAGAAAATTCAGGATGCTCAGGTCATTTTGCAGCACATGGGCGAAGAAGTGGATCGTCTCCTGCTTCATGGCGGAGGCGAGCTGGTCGTTGTACTCGGGGTAACGGTTCTTGTTGACGGTGACGCGCTGCAACCGGTCGAGCTCAAGCCACTGCTCAGCAAACTGTTCGATGAATTGCCAGGCGTTGCGGTCCTTAAGCATCCGTCGCGTCTGTTCCGCGAGCACGCGCGGGTCTCGCAACTTGCCTTGCTCCGCCAGTTGCAGCAGCGTTTCGTCGGGCATGCTGCTCCAGAGAAAGTACGAAAGTCGGGCCGCCAGTTCATGATCGGTCAGTCGTTCTTTGCCCGTGCTGCCGCTGCGACTGGCGGGGAGAGCCAGAAAACGTGTTGCCGTCAGAACTACGCTCAGCGTTTCGCGGATGCTCGCTTCCAACGAGTCGGCTTCGCTACGGGCCCGAGTCCAAAACGACATTAGTCGATCAAGTTCCTGCTTTTCGATCGGCCCGCGAAAGGCTCGCGTGGCAAAGCGTTTGATCACCTCCCGCGCGTAATCGTTCTCAGTCAGTCCGTCACGGTTGGGAAACAATATGCGGGTGTGCGATGCGGGAGGCCACTCTTCCAAGAATGGGCTCTCGAATTCGATCCATTCGATCTTCAGCTGCGGCGGATTCGCTTCGTTCGCCAGCTTAGGGGCCGCGTTCCAAGCGTAGAGGATGCTGCAATTTTGATTGCGGAAAGGCCCAGGATTCGGCAAGGGGAAGTTCTCAAGCCGGGCACGAAACTCATAGGTGCGAGACTCAAAATCATCAACGACGATCGGCGAACCAACCGGCTTGAGTTCAACGCCATGCAAGTTCGTGCATCCGAGCCCGACGGCCAATTGCGGTAGTCGAGTCGACTCCAGTTCGGGTTCGGGCTCGAACCGTGCAGCACGCACACGGATCAGCATTTCGCCGCGCCGAAATGGATGATGCAGTCGAAAGCCGTAGCGAAAGTCGGGCCGCGCCAAGGCAGCTTCGCCGAACGGTCGTGGAGCGTCGGGCAGCAACACTCCGATCGGATGCTGATTCTTCTGATCTTTTCCGAACTGGCAGTCATCGCCAATCGTGAACGTCTTGTCTTTAGCGCGATAGTCATAGCTTTCGCCTGGCAAATCCGCGGGCTTTGGCAAGACTTCGACCGGCTTCTTCGCCTCGAGGCGATACCGATGCACCTCGGGAGCTGGTCCGGTGACAATGGCCTCGGCGAGGGCCTCATCGGCGATTTGCAGGTACATCTCGTACTGCAGGGGCGACATCCGCAGGGCGTCGCCGTCATTGCGAAAGCCTTCCTTGGAACGTCCATCTTCAGGAAGCCGGCTGCCAAACTCGATCGACAATCCCAGCAGATCCTGCATCGTCCGTTCGTACTCACGGCGCGTGAGCCGACGGAAGTGGGTAGCTGGATTTTTGGTCAGCGCAGCTCTCCGCATTTCTTGCACGATCCAGCCCGTGATCAGCTCGCGTTCCGCTTTCGCAAGCTGAGGCTCGTCCTTGGGAGGCATGTCGCCGAAGTTGAGTCGATTGAGCACCTCTTGCCAGTGATCGCCGTCATTCCCTTGGATGAGATCCGGGTTCAGCTCGTCGATCCGCAACTCCCCCTTCGGTTTGTTGTCTGTCAAACCGTGGCACTTATGGCAATGCTGTTTGAGTAGCCCGGAAACTTTGGCGAACGGTATTGGCTCGGCGGCGTGCGCGGACTGCACTGACACGGACATTGTGGCCAGCATCAGCGACACTATCGTACATAGATTGAAGCGCACTCTTGGCATCGCGATCTCCGCCAAAACGAACAGGAATATCGCTCAATTTTACAATGCCCGAGTGACCCGGCACAACACGTTGAGCGAATGGGTTATTCCTTAGCCCTGCGCTAGTCCACCGATCTTCGTGCCGTCGGCTTTGGGCCGTAGCAGCGCGAGTGCACTTGCGAAAGCGGCAGACCGACGCCGCGATATTCGTGTTCGTCGCCGTCGCCGCCATTCCACGCCACATAGGCCGCGCGGAGTTCGGTGATTCGTTTCTCAAGCTGTTTCCGGACAGTGGGAGCCGGCGTGCCCCAAGTAAGTGCCGAGCTTCTCAACCTGATAGGGTGTCGGATAGATGGCGGAACGAGTGACGAGATAGGCGAACTTTTTCGAGTCGTCTCTTTTAACGCGGTTCCACTACTTATTCACATGGGCGACCGGTTTCAAAGTGAACTGATGCGCTCGCGGAAGTCGAGCGTGACGAAGCTGGGATTCGAGTTCGGTCAGCCGGGGATCCGTTTGGGTCAGCAGTTCTTGCCAACGTCGGAAGACGATCGCGTTCTTCTTCAAAACCAACTGCATCACTTGCTGCGATTGGGCAGTGATAGGACCTTTCGCGGTCGCCATGTTCCATCCTTGCTGCAGTTCACCGGAGTCGACCGTCGCGGCCATTTCGCCATCGATCAGCACCTCGTACCGCGCGGCTTCAAGACCCGTGACTTTCAACAGATAGCGATTCAGATCCGCAAGAATCGTTGCTCGCTTTAAGGCCGGTTCCGCCCGCGCGTCGATGGGCATCGGCAGCGCGTCGTCGATTCGCTCGAAACGGATCGTACCGTCTGCTTGTTTTACCAACTCTTTGATCCGGCACTTGCTTGTCGCCACGACCCGATTCTCAGCGGCGTCGATTTCGGCCGCAGAGACTTCCGAGCCAGCGCCCAGTTCTTTCAAAATCACCCAAGCCATGACGGCATGCCCCGGTGCTCCGGGATGAACGGCATCCCGGCCCCCACCGAAATATTCCGGTGGTGTGGCCGCGCGAGCCTGACGCACCAAGGTCATGTAGGGATCAAAGTGGTCGACGAACAACACCTTCTGTTGCGTGGCGACTTCCTTCAAGCCATCAGCAAATTTTCGCAGCGCCGTGTTGCTCCCCTCCTCGTTGGGATTGGGCTTGTCCGGCGTATGCTCGATCGGTTGCGGCGTGAATAATGCGACACGACAATTACGGTCGCGTAACGTTTTCACCAACGCGTTCTCAGCCAGCATGAATCTCCGATAGCTGGCATCATTAAAATTCTGATAACCAAAATCGTTCATGCCGAATTGAATCGTGACCAGCGTTGGCTGCCACGGCAACACGTCGCGGTTCAGGCCATGAGCGACATACGCCTCGATCTTCGGTTTCCGCAACGTATCATCACCCGATCTAAGCGTGGCCCAATCAATCGGTTCCGACTGGCGCTGAATGAGCGCCGCAGAATCACCACCGATGCCAAAGTTTCGGAAGTCCAGTTTCCATGTCGGAAAACGAGTCAGGACATAGGACTCGATATAAACCGTATACAGCCCACCTCGATCGGTTTCGCCTGGTTTTCCCTGCTCGGTAATACTGTCGCCGAGAAATGCGACCCGTTCACCATCGCGAATAAAGAACTCGCCAGCCTCGGTCGAGACACACAGTCCAACGACGGTGGCGCAGATCAAGAACGAACGAATCCATGAAACACCATTCATTCCTATGCGGCTCCAGACCAATCAACTCGAACGCCCCTCAACGGCATCTGATTGCAGAAAACAGCCACGGCGTTACGCAGCGAATGCCGTTCATCATGGTTTCGTACTGAATGTTCCGTTTTTACAAAACACCAACCCTCCAGCACCAAACACCTTGCGATCAGCCGAAAACTTTTCCATTTCTTCTCTTCAACCGGGATTCCCCATTTGGCTTGTGCGCTGATCCACCGACTTTTCGCTTGACGCCTGTTCAGCGGTTTTGCGGTGCAGTGTGTCACGACATTCTGGACTTTTGTGCGCGAGTTCTCGCCACCTGGCCCATATCCGTCCCGGCTTGGAATACCTGAGCCGTGGTTTCTCAGCGAGTCCGGCGTTTTAGCGCCGCTTTTTCCCCGCTGTTCTCAAACCGCGCGTACTCCTGCCACGGATCGCCTCGCGTTTTCACCTGTCCAAGCTCAGTTGAGGCTCACGGTCACGGGTTCACAGACGCTACAGGTCCGCTTCCGATTGGCCTCCACTCGTGCCTGACGTGCCAGTTGCCGAGCCGCTTCCAGTTCTCCAGGAATCTTGTCTCCCGTGCCGAAGTAGTACATTTCGTCCGGCGTCTGCCCGGGGAACGCGGAATGCGGGATTGTGGCGTTGTGCGCTTGTACATAAAACGCCACGAGCGTCTCGACCCTACGAACCGAATCTAGCGGGTTCAGGAACAGCCACTGGTGCTTGAGCACGCGCCACCAAGATTCGATCATCGAATTCGAGAACGTGATCTCGGTTTGGGCCAGGACTCGGCTCAGCAGGCCCGAGGCAATCAGCTCGTCGACGGCTCCGTTGAAGTTCTCGACGCCGCCATCGGCAACTAGCATCGGTTTATCGCCGCTGACACCCGCAGCAGCGCGATCAGTTTCTGAACGCGTCGGCGTAGCTGTAATACTTCCCGCTGCCACTGAGTCCCGTCCAGGTTGAGGGCCTCGACGGTGACGACGGGGACGTCTGAATCCGTCAGCCAGCCACGTGCGGTCGAACGAGGTACGCCTCGTTGTAGGGCGCAACCGATGTCCCGCGTGGTGCGGACCAGATTCCGGAGACGGTGATCGTAACGGCGTTGCGTGCGAGTTGTGATGGCCATCACTCGATCATGACCAACCCCACCGGCCAAGCAACCGGGCTGATGTCAATTGCCGGTTCGGTTCGTCTAGAATGGCGAGAACTCGCGCAGAAAACTCCAGAAGGTCGTGACACTCCGCACCGCTGGTTTTTCTTCTGGCCGTTGTCTCGACAGCTTGTGTCAAGAAACCCGCGCAGCCGTTGGGAGCCTCGTTTGTTGGGGAAATCCGGCCGGCTCCCGTTAGAGTTACGGCGATTGTATGAGTGAGGGAGTCCCGGAAGTGCCCCGCTCGCCGGTATTGCCGCAGAGGAGTCGTCGATCGATCGCTTGCCACATACGAGTTCTAGGGAGCCGATAACAGGACGGCTTAGACGGCGGTAAAAGAATCGCGCGACGCAAATCACCCGTTCGCCGTCCATGCGAAACCGCGGTCGCATTTCAGCCTGGCTCGCACGAGGCCAGCATTCGGTTGAAATGTTTCGATGACGATCGCCTTGATCTTCTTGGTCGAGTACTTCCGTTTGTCGCCGTAGGTGATGTCGACTTTGCCGGTATTCAATCCCTTGATGTCCACGACATTCAACAAGCTTGTGGCCGCTCCCTCGGTGCCGACGAGTGTGGCGCGCAGAAACCCGGTGCGTCCCTTTACGCGGAGCATCCCGACCGTTTTCCATGCCGCGGTCAGATGGCCCAAGAGCCCCGCCATGCCGATGATCTTCTCGCGGCGGGCGTAGTCGCGATCCAGCTTGCTCTTCAAGTTGCGCGTCGTGCAGACGATCATCGAGTCGGTCGGGTCGACGAATTTGTCGATCTCCTTGGACGGACCGAAGCAGACAACCGGGATCGTCGGGATCGTCGGGCCGAGGTTCGACTGCTCAGTGAGCTTGCCGACCGATTGCCACCAGGGAGCTCGGACCATCTGCTCGTGAAATTGACGGGCATTTCCGGCAAGCGCGAATGTCGGGTTGCGCGTCTGTTCGACTTTGCCGGCGCGGTGAATCGTGATTTGCTCGCGCGTCGGGTCCAGCACCTCAATCCGTCCGCTGTGCCGCTTGGCGTCGATCAAATACACGGCGGCATCGGTCAGGATAATCGCGTCCCATTCGCCGCGGCTGAACTCGCGCGGCGGCCAAACGCGTTGCCGAATCACACCTTTGACCTTCTTACCGAATGCCGAGGCGATTCTCAGCATCGAATCTTCGGTATCTAGACCTTTGCGATGCTGCGCACCCTCTTCAAAGGTCAAGTCGAGTACATCGCGCACGTCGTCGCCGAACGGCAATATCGCTGGCTCGACTCGGGTCGCCGCCGTCTGCTTCAGAACGGTCGGTTTATGAACGGCCGCCGGGCGAACGATCGTCGGCTTACGGAGAGCGGATGCCATGAGTACTCGTTCCGGTAGCAAGGGCCTATGGACAGTCTCGATCGGATAACCATGGTGCTGAGCGGCGGCGACGCATCCGAGCTGAGAGCGCCATGGTTCCTCACCGTTGATCTGCAGGCCGGCCGAACCCCCTGAATCTTTGTTCCCAACCGCCGGCACCCTTCGCGCGCGGGGGCAGCGCGCTGGCGGCCGACATGCTCTTAGGCTTAGCGATGTCTGTGCCGCTCCTACACTCGCGATATCTTGGCGCGACGATGATCGAATATCACACGCATCTGATCGCGAAAAACGGAAAGTCGTACTAAGTGTCCAATCGCAATTAGCACTGCCGGCATCGTCATAAGTCCTTTGAAATATGGGGGCGCTCAGGAGCGCCACAGCAAGGGGTTGCCACGGTTCGCTTTTTTGATTCGGCGGCGGTAGCCGTGACAATTTCCACGAGCAATGCCGCCGGGCTGTGGTGCAACACGTAGCCGCGATGCACTTCGCTGCTCGCGAACGGATAGACCTTCATACGGACTCTCCGAAGACATTGCGTGGGATCGATCAAAGAACCGACCGTCGATGCGGCGAAGTGGAAGGACCGGCTGTCGACATCCGAGTTCAAGAATCCAAGCGAGTGCTGAAAGTCTTATGAAGAAAAAACGAATGCCCAGGAGTGCTGCCAAAGACTCTGTTACTGTGCCCGTAATGAACGAGGTCGCCGAGCGGCAGACGGACACGATCGCAAGCAGACCAACGGCGGCACCGGTTCAGCAACGTCATCCGAACAATCAAGTCGATGGCGATCCTATCCCCAAGGCGTCCGTAACTGTGCTGAAGGTGCCGAAATCGAAAATTGCGAACGCCGCAATCCCGAAGCAAGTTCAGCCAATCCAAGAGAACGCCTGTAATGAAGTGATCGCGCCGTCGTCTGAGTCGATGCATGCGATCGTACTTGAGGTCTTAAGTGAACGGCACAATCGGACTGGTCAGAGCACCAGCTTGGCTGAGGTGCGTTCAGCGAAGAAACCGGATCGAAAAGGCCTCCGCGAGGCGGTCTCGATTCTGTTTCGGAAACCGATTGTCGACCTTACCGATCCCGTTCTCGATGAGATCATCGAGAAGATCGAAGCGGAAGCCGCTTCCGACGCCGAGAATGTAGCCGCGAATCTCATTCAGCTGGTCGCGCACCTGCGATCCCTGAACTGCACGACCCGGGACGCTATCGTCGACTATTTCGTCGCAGCTGATCAGGTGTTGCTGGAGCTTCATGCGGAACTGCGGCATTCGCGCCCCAGTCCGACGCGCTTGCGGCAAATGGCGGCGCAGTATGCCCTGGATCCGAGACGCCCTATCGATGAACCTGCCCATCGGATCGACATTCGCTCGATGTACGACGGTTACGAGATCGCCATCGCTCCACCCGGTACTTCGAATTTGAAGTCGATTCCGCTTCCCGGAATCATCGTCAACGACCCCTTTAAGTGTCTGTTGCTCGGCTTAATGTTATCCGGTCCTCCCCACTATACGGACCTCATGCAGCTGATCGAAATGCTTCTGGGGTACGTGCCGGCCGAAAACAAGGAGCTTGCTCAAAACCCAGTGCTGACACCTTCGACCGCCGTGCAAGTCGATGTCGAAGAATCTTCGATCGTCGTGTTCGGTCGCCACTATGTGGTGGAGCTGCAGCAAGTTCGATTCATGCAGTTGCTGTTAAAGGCGCCGGGCGTATGGATATCGACTCGGAAATTTCACGCCGATCCATTATTCGAAGGTGTTCGCATGGATCGAATACGGGACACGCTTCCTTCCGTCTTGCTAGATCTTATTGAGAGCAAGGGTGGGAAGGGCTATCGGCTCATGGTCGAACGGTTGGAATAGCCGTTCCAAAATCTGTACGTGGGCGCGCGAGCGTTACATGCGCATGATTTGTGACGATCGATAGTCATCACACCTCATCCCCCAAGGATGCAGAAATGGATAGCGACGAAGAGCCGCAACCGGCGGCTCGCCCTTACTTCGTTCCCGAAAACGTGGACTTCGAGGCCTTGCCCGAGTCCGTCAAAGTCGCTTTCCGAACGATCGTCGAGCCGGCCTACGCCGAGCTGGTGCTCGGGGCGCGTAACGCTTTGGAACGGAGTATGGGAGCGAGCTTCGTCTTCCTGCTCGCCGAAGAACTACTTAATCACTTCGAAATCGGGCGCGAGATGGACCTCGCACAGACGAACGCCGGTGTCGATCGAGAAAAGCGTGACAAGACCTTCGCTCAGTTCCTGAAATTGATCGGGGCGAAAAACTCGGCTTTGAATGCGTTGTTGCGGATCCGCAAGCTCCCGCCGCCGTTCCGATTCCCCGAGCCGCTGATCTAGTAAAGTTCAACGACAATGGAAATCAGAAGATCTGTTGACCAACGCCGGACGAGGATCGAGCGCTTCCTCGCTGAACATCGTGACGCGCTAAGCCGACAAGGCGTCGTCGTCCCGACGTATCGGCATCGAGATGGTCGAAAGCTCGGTCCCTTCTTTCAGTTGCGCTGTCGGATCGAGGGATGCCAAATCGCGATCTATCTCGGGACTGACGAAGAGCTTATCCGTCTCGTGCGGGGGTACTTATCGCAATTGCAAAGGCAGCGGCTGGAGAGCCTCCAATTGGCGGAACTGCGCTGCGCACTCCGGCGACGAGCCCGACTTGCTCGGCAGAGTCTAGACGCCGAGCTTGAACAGATGGGACTTCGTCGTCAAGGAAACGAGATTCGGGGCTGGCGTTCTAAAAAACGGGTTGAGGCCGTAGCCTCACTCAACATGTCGTCGACGCGGGAAGTTCCTCAGCGCTAACGATTTACAAGGTGGGTCATAATGCCGCTCAATCGAGATGAATTCGTCCGTTACCAGCGTGGTATAAAAGGCCCATCATGGCGCGCTCGGATCGCGGCCCATACGAAGATCCGCGGCGGCACGCGGCAGGCCGAAGTCGCCGATGAATTGCTGATGGATTTCAGCAAGTACCTTCGGATCAAGGGAGGAGACGGCCCTGGCAACACCCGAGCTGCGAAACTCTTTCCCATCATCGCCGCTGCAGAGCGCTTGAACGAAGATCATGAGAAGACGGCCGTATTGAAGTTGATGGTTGCGGCCGACATGTCGCACGACGAGAAGCACGCCCGTAGCGACGTCGAGATCTCAATCTTGAAGACATGGGAATCGCTGTTCTTCGATGCTCGAGGCCAGCGCCAAGCCACCGGCTGGCTGGCACACAATATCATCGAACCAGAACTGAAAGCCGGTAACCCGGAGTTGGCGTCGAAGTTGAAGGTGGCGCTGATGGCCGGGCCGATCGCCGTTCGCGGGATGCTGGACATGCAGAGCGGCGTTTGCCTAGACGAGGGTGATCGGCTGTTTCAGCGCAGGATCAAGTTGAACGAAAAGTTCGACGTTGCAGTGAACTTGCCGGTCGACTCCGAACGGTCTCAGTTGTTCTTCATGAAGTTGCACGTGAGCCTCATGGCGGCCGAGAAACGTCAGGCTTTAGCAGAACAGAAACTCGCGCAACGCTGCGCCGAAGCTCGAGACCGCGTTGAACTTGAGAAGCTGCGACTCGAGCAAGCTGCTGAGTTCCAGGCGGTTCGACGTAGCGAAAAGATGTCCAAAGCCGAACGGCGAGCGGTCGGCGGGGCTGCACGGCGGCAAGCAACGCAGGAGTTGAAACGCTACCAAGAACAGGCTCACTGGAAAGCGGTGCAGTGCCGGGTGGCGGAATCACCGTTAGCCCGGTTGCGCTGGAGTTCTCAGCCGGTTGTTGCATTTGAGGGAAGATCGCATGGTGCCGACGCCGACCCGACCATCGTGAGCATCACGGGGTACCAAGCGATGAAGGAAGTCATCGAAGACATGAACGAACTCGCCGAGAAGGAATTCGATAGCGAGCAAATGCACGAGCCCTTGCTCGTGGCCATCTAAAAGAAAAGAAGTTCGACCGGAGCAAGTGTTTGCCTTTGAAATCTCGCCAAACGCAAGCCGTTGATTTGTCTCACGGGAGTATGACGTGCTCCCGCAACGGCTTGCGAGGCTATAAGGAATTCGACGATGGAACGAAACAGCATCTACGAGACACTGCTGAAAGACGCAAAACCGTGCGTGCTCCCGGTGCCGTGGACGGAACTGCAGTGTCACTCGGCGTTCGTTCGCCTGCCGGAGGACTTATCGCGGACGATCAAACATCTAAAGGGAAAGTTCAAAGATGAAGCCCTCATCGGGGCCGGAGTTCTTGTTCAAACGGCTCCAGGCGAAACGAGCGTCAATCCATTACTGATCGAGCATGGTCACTGTCTCTTGGCAACGGAGAAGGCGCTCGAAGGGGGTTGTCATCAGCTGGTCGCTGGCATGCAGGCGATCGGACGGCATCAGGGGAGCGTCGCTGCAGCGCTTGATGATCCGCGGATGGCGGAGATCCGTGAGAACGTCGATTCGCAAATATTCGTCGCCTTTTCGCAGGCCGATTTGGCGGTTGCCTGGAGCATCGGTTTGCCGGCGATTCCGTCAACCGGCCTGGAGAATCTCGGCGGCAAAGCACTGGATGTGATGTGTCAGGCTTTGAAGCTACGGCGATCGTCGGACGAATTCGACACCGACCGAGCCCCGAGTGGGCTCACGATGACGAGCTATCCGGTATTGATCAACTGGTCTCTCGCTGAGCTCGCACCGAAGGATTATGCAAACGCCCGAGAAGTAGAACGTCACTTCTTGGGCCTGCATCGCCATCTCGGCGTCGACCTCAGGGGCGGCGCTATTTGGACGCCGACAGCCCAGGAAATTGAAACGATCAAGTTTCGAATCACGTTCGGGCAACCGAGCGATGTCTTGGATGCGATCGTCGACAGCAGTGCGGCGAGCCCGACCTTCGGCGCCGCGTCGAAAGCCAGCGCGTGCCCGGAGCCGCGAGGTTACCTCGAGGCACTTCGGGAATGGACGGCATGCGCCGCGAGTGAAGACAATTCGCGCCGCAAAAGAGCATGGGACCGAGTACTACGCTTTCAGGAATCCGAACTGATTACGCCCTTGTTAGAGCAGGCTCACAAGGAATCGGAGCTGCTGCCGCAGATGCTGCTAACGGCGCTGAGTGGAGTCAGTCGTATGTTTCACCCTCAGGCAACGCTCATGTCGGTAAAGTTTGCGAAGACCATTCGAGATAACGGCTTGAAGGCATCGACTCAGCTGCCTACCGAGGATTTTCGACAATTCGTCGCACTCGCGGACCATATGATCGCAATGGCGGAAGGAGTTCACTTATGCCGAGGCAAGAAGCCAAAGAATATCGCCAAGTTACTGAAGTCGATGAAGTTGCCGCCGACCTTGAAGCCCTCGGACTCGGCAGCGAAGAGATCGCGGCGCTGAGGCAGCAAGGATTCGTAACCGGCGAGGTACGGGTCGGCCGCGTGATCTACAAGCTTCGATTCCGTTTGCAGGGTCGGCAGCGAGTGCGGTACCTCGGTACTGACGCCGACAAAGCGGATTGCGTCGAGAGACTTATACAGACGCTGCAACGTGGTCGTCGCATCAAGAAGCAATTACGAGACCTCAACCACGATTTGACCGAAAAGCTGGGAGAGACGAAACGACGCCTGGAACCGTTTTTGGATCGAGCTGGATTGAAATTTCACGGAATGGCAATTCGCAACCCTCGAGGCCGCAACGCGACGATTGCGCAGCCGACCATCATGCAAAAGGAGATTTAGATCATGGAAGAAGAACAGCAGGTTACCGAAGCGACGCAAGCAGTTGAAAACTCTCCGGAATCGTCGGACTCGGCGGTGGCGCGCGAGCAACGCATTGCAGATTATGTGACGCAGTCTCTGGAGGTGGGCGATCCGTTCGAGGCCAACGTCGGCGTGGTCAACGCCGACCTCATGTTGCTCGCCCTTCGCTATCGGCAAGTTCTAGGTGACGCACTTGAGCAGCCGCCGGAAAACTTGGCTGAATTGGCCGAGATCATGCCGAGCGTCGACAGCTACGTCCGTTTGGTGAAGCAAGTTGATCGCATCTCGCAGTTGGCGATGAAGCTCAAAGCGGCGAATGCATCGCCGTGATCCGCCGACGCTGTACCGCAAGACGACGGCTGAAGCGAAGATCTGAGATTTTGATACCCAGCTCCAGCGGGTGGATGCCAGCCGATTGCTGGCGAAGTCTGCTTGTGCTATCGTTCGAAACAAGCGGAGCGACTGCGCGCCAGGTGACAAAAACTTTGTCCCAAATCGATCCGGTGGCCAACCACTACGTCTCAACGTGGCCAACCACTTTGTCTTGAGTTGCTCTAAGTCGTTTCGCGTCGGTGCGGCCGTGGCCAAAAACTATGTCTGCCTCCATTGCGAACGTTAGTTATTTTGCCGCCGTGCGATGCGAACACGAGCACCGCTTAAATTTAGGCGCATATCCAAAAGTCGATTGCTTACGCCGTAAACACGAGTCGCAGTCTCATTCGACATTTTCTGCTCAAGAATATGCAACGCTGCGGCGTCGGGCACCAACAAAGTTGGCCCGAGCCATTCCGCCTCCGCTTCTAAAATTGAATCAGGTACAAACGGTAGCGTCGGTGCGTGGCATAAGATGGCGTGTGCTAATTCATGAGCAAGATTAGCCGCTTGTCGCGCTTTCACGTGGCCGTCATTGTGAAAAACGATACGCTTTCGGCCGTGCCTTCCCACAAAAATAGTCACGGCCGAAAATAGGTCGCGCCCTTTCCCTCTTAAGTAACGAACTCCCTCCGGCTCATATTTTTCTACGTCGCTCAGCTGCACTACCGGGATATCCAAGTGCTCAGCCACGCGCCAAGGGCAGATCGGCGCATGCGCAGCCAAATTCAGTTCGCGTCGTAACGCGACGGCGTGTGAATTTGCTTCAGCTTTAAAACCTCGCCGCAATTTGATCATTCGGATTTCTCGGAACTGAAGTGTTGATACATCGCTTTCAGCGTTGCCTCAATCGCTTTCTTTCCTTGCGGGGAGAGGTTTTTATCTCGTCGAAACTGGGCAGCGATATTGGCCACCGGTGAGAGAAGGCCGGGCTGATTTTTGTCCCCATCGATGATGTATTCATCGGCGGACAACCCGGACCATTTTAGAAGTGCAGCTAGGCTATCCACGTCTGGCCGTCGGCCTTGCGCCATACGAGTTAACGTCGACGCACTTACCTCGGACTCTTCGGCAACTTGTTTCCATGTTAGATCGCGCGATTGTCGCTGATCTTCTAGGGCTGCAAAGAATCCTTCCGCGTCGAAAATCCCCTTAGGCATAAAATTTCTATTTAGCAATCGATTTCACTATTGCAATTCTGCGGCCTGTGCGCTACGATTGGAATTGCAGGATGGCAATTTAAGTCTACATCGCAATTTTAATGCGTCAAATGGAATTTTAATGCAAAGGAGGGGGAATTGGTACGAACGAGTTCGCGTTAGGCATCAGTTTGTTTTCTTGGATTATTTAAAGGATAGACTCGATGAAAAAACTACTTTTTAGTGTCTTTTTATTACTTGCGACTACGAGTGTCGCGTTGGCCACAACTGCGGACCAAGCAACGGTGAGCGGTGCTTTAGACGCACTTGAATTTGAATTTATCAAGCCGAGGGACGGAACTATCGGCGGCCCGCAAGAGTATAAGGCAACTCAAGGAACTATCGCCGCTCTTCGGCGAACTCAATTCTGGGTGAAGAGCGACGGTTCCATCACCTTCACGAAGCCTCCTGGCGTCGGAGCTGGCGGCGTCGCAGCGACGAAGGAACAATCTTTGATTGGTGATGCATTACAGAAATTGAAGTTTAAGTACGTTCAGCCGACCAACGGTAAAGTCGGTGGCGATCAAGAATATGAGGTTACTCACGAGACGATTCGTCACTTGAGGGGTAGTCGATTTTGGCTGCTCGGGGATGGCTCGATCTCATTTAAGCCACCTACCGAATAGAGTTGGTAGGTCGTCGCTAACGAAAAAAGGGATGTGTTACTTCAAAGTAGCACATCCCTTTTCCTTTCGACGACGGTGTTATCTGTGCCATTCCGCGTCCTGCCACCCCGACATTTCGATGTGATTGCGGTCGTGCGGCGGTGTGCCGAGCAAACTCGATCGGCCTGTGATGCGGCGGCAGAATCGAGTTGGGAAAGCAGCGGGCATGCTTTCCTCAGCGAATGTCCCGATCTGCGGTTGATCGTCGTGGCCGGGGGTGCCATGATTCTTCTTTAGAATCGGCTCACCGCCGGGCCGGTTCTTCGGTGTGTTACGATACGGAAAATTCCTTGCACTCTGCTACGAGATAGGTCGGCGATCGCTATGGGACGAAATTTCGAGAATCGCAAGAAGTCGATCTTTAAGACGGCCGGGCAGAAATCGAAGTTGTACTCGAAGTACGGTAAGCAACTGTACGTCGTCGCCAAGAACGGCGCTCCGGATCCTGACCTCAATCCGGCTTTGCGCAGCTTCATCGAGAAAGCCAAGCGAGATCAAGTGCCCGCCCACGTGATCGAAAAGGCGATCGAGAAGGCCCGCGGTGCCGGCGGGGAAGATTTCGCGACGGCCCGCTACGAAGGGTTCGGGCCGGGCGGGTCGTTGGTCATCGTCGATTGCTTGACGGACAACAATCAACGGACGATCTCCGAGGTTCGCAATTGTTTCACGAAGACCGGTTCGAAGATGGGAGCGACCGGCTCCGCCGCGTTGTCGTTCGATCATCTGGCGGTGCTCTCCTTCAAAGGAGGGAACGAAGACGCGGTGCTCGAAGCGATGTTGAACGCCGACGTCAATCTGGACGACGTCGAATGCAAGGACGGCCACGTGACGGTCTTTGCGCCCCCCTCCGAGTTCTTCAAAGCGAAGACGGCATTGCTCCAAGCGTTTCCGGGCACCGAGTTGGAAGTGCAAGAGATCACCTTCTTAGCTCAGACCACGAAGACGCTCGAGCCGGACGACTTAGCCACGTTCGAAAAGCTGCTGGCTATGTTGCACGATTGCGACGACGTGCAGGAGATCTATCACAACGTGGACTTGCCGGGCTAGTCGGCTCCGTTGCATCGTCGGTGCCGGCTGCGGGTTGCGTCGTACGGCGGCAAAACCACTTGTGTTCGGCGTGGGCCGTGGGCAACATGGAGGGATGCCGCCGCGAACAGCCTGCTCGGCGCTCCCGCCTACGAGACCCTGCCTGATGTCGAAGCGTGCGATTCGTCGTTGTTTTTCGGTCGGCTCGGCGGCGGCGTGTTTACTCGTCGGGTTGTTCGCTGCGAGCGGGCAGGCTCAGGATTTCGAGAGCGCGCCGATCGAGTACGCGAAGCGGGTCCCTAGGAATCGGGTCTCCGAATTGATGGCCGATGTGCAGGTCGGCAAGAAGACGTTGAAGCACGACGCGGAGTTCGGCTATCTCCGTTCGCTCTTGGCCGAGCTGGCCGTGCCCGTCTCGTCGCAGACGCTGGTGTTTTCCAAAACCAGTTTGCAGCGCCACTACATCAAGGCGAGCACGCCGCGAGCCCTGTACTTCAACGACGACACTTACATCGGCTACTGCCAAGACGGCGACGTGCTCGAGATCTCGACCGTCGACGACGACCTGGGAGCGGTCTTCTACACGCTTGCGCAAGAGCCGGAGAAAGTTCCGTCGGCCATCCGGCAGACCGACACCTGCTTGATCTGCCATGCCGCCACGCCGACCAAGGGAGTGCCGGGCCACACGCTGCGCTCCGTCTATAGCGATGCGGCCGGCTATCCGATTCTGTCGTCGGGCACTTACCGCACCGATCAGTCGAGCCCTTTCGATCGTCGCTGGGGAGGTTGGTACGTTACCGGAACGCACGGCGAGCAGAAGCATCTCGGCAATATCGTGCATACCGGCTACGGCAATCCCGAGCGAGCCGACAACGCCGCGGGGCAGAACGTGGTCGACCTCGGGCATCTGCTGGAAACGAAGAACTACCCGACGCCGCATAGCGACATCGTGGCGCTGATGGTGCTGGCGCATCAGACCGAAGCGCACAACTTCATCACGCGCGCCAACTTCACGACGCGGCAAGCGATGCACGATCAGGAGAGCTTGAATCGCGAACTGGGTCTGCCGCCCGACGAGCCGCGCGAGAGCACGCAGAGCCGCATCAGGAGCGTGTGCGAGCCGCTGTTGGAATATCTCTTCTTCAGCGACGAAACTCCGCTGACGCACAAGCTCGAGGGGACGAGCGGATTCGCCGCGGAGTTTGCGCGGCCGGGGCCGCGCGATCGGCGCGGGCGCTCGCTCCGCGACCTCGATATGCAAAGCCGGATGTTCCGCTATCCGTGCAGCTACCTGATCTATTCGTCGAGCTTTCGGGCCCTGCCGAAGGAAGCGAAGGAGTACGTGTTTCGACGCATGGCCGAGATCTTGAGCGGCAAAGACGAGAGCGAGAATTTCCGACATCTATCGCCGGAAGATCGCCGCGCAGTGCGCGAGATCCTGGCGGACACGCTGCCCGAGCTTAAGCTCTGAGGCCGGCGACCGGCGTAAGCCGGCCGTTACTTCGAGCGCTTCGTAGCGAGCGGGGTGAGCCGAATCGAGTGGATGTGAAACGGCGTATGCGATCCGAGGAACAACGATTGCTTGTTCGGGAGGTCCCAAAACTTGGTCGAGAGTTGATCCGGCCGTCCTTGCCAATCGACGACCTTCTCGGCGTCGCAAAATACCTTGACGCCGCCGGAGCGCACTTCAACGCGCACCGTCTTGCGCTGGTCGAGCGGAAGTCGAGAGCCGAGATTCTTCGTCGGATTGCGATCGTTGTTCAGGCCTTCACCGTCGAGCAGTTCGATCCCCCAGCGTCCGGAAGCGTTATACGAGTCCATCATCGCAGTCGCTTGCCGGCCGCCGGAAACGAAGCCTAGGACCATTCCCGTGCCTCCCGGCATCTTGCGCTCGATGACAAGCTCGACTTCATACTCCGCCGGAACCGCTCCCGGGGTCGGCAAGTAGAGTCGAGCTTGTCCGTTGCCGCCGCCGTTGTTCGGTGTGACGAGTACGCTGCCTTGCTTCGTCCAACCTCCCGCGACGACATCGCGCGGAATCTCGATGGCCGCGAGAAGATCGATCGTTGCTGCCGCCGCAGGCTTCGCAACGGTCGTAACGGAACCCTTGCCCGAAAGGTTGCGGAAGACGATGTTGCGAAAACGAACCTCGACCGGCGTGCCTTGAGAGACGAGTTGCCAACCGAGGAGGCCTTGATCGGGAAGGTCGAAATCTCCGTCGGTAGTCGTGCTGCCGTTGACCGTGATCGTCAGGTGCTTGCCCACGCAGCGCACCGTCATCCGATTATAGTCGTTCTCTTTGTGCAGCTTGGCGGGAGTCTCGGGAGGAGCGGCCGATAAGACTCCGTTGCGCGGACCGCTTTGCCACCAGAGTCCGCCGTATCCCGTTTTGCCGGTGGCGCCGATCTCGGCTTGCGGGCCGGTCATCATGAGCGTCGTCGGGTCGAAGATCGTGCTGCGGAACTGCAATCCCGAGTTGGCTCGATCGCCCTGCAACTTCACCTCGTATTCGCATTCGAAATCGCGATAGGTTTTCGTGCCGTAAAGGAAAGTGATTCCTTGTTGCTGCAATGTTCCCACCAGCTCGCCGGCTTCCCATCTCCAAACGCCGGGCCGGCCGGTCCAGTCGGTGAGATCGACACCGTTGAAGAGCCGAACGACGCCCGCGGACGAAGCCGGCGCTTCGGCAGCAGCGGGCGTCGTTCCACTGCGCACCCATGTCGTACCGATGATTTGTCCGTGTCGTCCGTGGCCGGAAGAATCGAGAAGTTCGGTCCCCGAACCCTCGTCGCAGTGATACAGAGCGAGCGTATTCGCATCCGGCGCGAAGCGCTCGTCAGGCTCAAAGTCGACGACATAGCGAGCTGTCGATGAGACGCGGATTTCGTCGATTTTGCCGTCGTAGCGCGAGGGGAAACCCCCGAGTCGCTCGCTACCGATCCATGTACCGTCGAACTTTGCCGCGTTTGAGGGCGTTGACGACCCAGTTTGCTTCTTGACCAGTTTTCCGTCGACGAACAATCGCGACTCGCCCGCATCGACGACGTACGCCAAATGCGTCCAGCGGTCCGCCGACACGGGCGGGCCGAATAGATCACGACCGACTTTGTCGTCGGCGGTTCGTTCCGCGCCGTGGGGATTGCGATTCGCAAAATGGAGTTGGACCGGGGCCCGGCCATTGACGCGCACGATCGGCATCGTTTTAACGCTGAAGTCTCGTACACGACATTCCAACGTGCATGATTCGCCGTCGCGTTGGAGTTTGGGGATGACTATTTCGCTAGTCACCCCGTTGAAACTTAATGCCGCATCGGCGATTAGAGCCGGCGAAGAAGATGCGACCGGTTGGCTCAAGGACGGTCCGGACGCCGTGCGCGGCGTGCCGTCGGAGTTTAGTTCTCTTAGGCGGAGATTGCGGAACTCCAGCTGCGACGGATAGAGCTGCAAGCCGAGTCGGCCGCGCGTGCGCTTCCCCGGCGCAAGCTCCGTGGCGACGACGAGCGTGCCGTTGATCGAGATGCGTGCGCTGTCTTTGAAGACTGCTAAGCGGAATCGATGCCACGCGCCGGCGGGTGGGCGCACTTCCGGCTGCGGCGCGACGGAGCCGTAGATGGCGCCGGTTCGGCTCGTCCCGCCGATCGTCGCGAACCTCGGCGAGTTGTCGTCGAGCAACTGAACTTCTTGGAAGTCGGCGCCGGAGATCTTTCCCTCGGGCCAGGCCCGAAAGAAGACGCCGCTGTTGCTGTCGGGTCCGAGTTTATAGTCCATTTCGAATTCGAAATCGTCGTACTCGGCGTCGGACATCAACCAGCCCGGCGTACCGCTCGTTTGCCCGACGAGCACCCCGCCGGAAACGCGCCAACCGTGGAGCCCTTGCGGAGTCCAGCCGGTGAGGTCGCGGCCGTTGAACAGGCTTTGCCAACCATCGGTCAACGGCATGGCAGGAGGATTGGTTGCGAGGGTCGAAGGCGTTGCGGTCGGCGTAGTCCACTCGACGAGGCAATTGGGTCGTGCTTTCTTTAGCTCCGCCACTCCGGCCGCGGTGACACCCGTACCGTCGAGCCACACATAGTTCAGGTTCGGCAACTGACTAAGATGCTTGAGGCCCGAGTCGGTGATTCCGGTGACGTTACGAAGATCCAAATCGCTCAATGTTTTAAATCGGTCTGCGGCCCACTTCAGGCTGTCATCGGTGAGCCCACTTCCCGCGAGGCAGAGTGTTTCGAGTTTAGGTAAATCACTCAACTGCTGAAGAACGGTATCGGAAACTCGGGTGTTTTTAATGCTGATGGATGTAAGCCGAGTTAACCCGCTGAGTACCTTGAGCGAGGAGACGTTGCCGTTATCGCGCATAATACGGAGCACATAGAACGGCTCGCGCGGAAGCTCCGATTTGTTCCGTACTTGGGTCGAACCGAAAGCGGCACTCGCCGCCAAAGCGATGTCGCAGCTGACGGTTGCCTTCTCGGACAGGCACCATTCCGCGGCGGCGCGATTCCTTTGCACTTCCGCCGCCGCGAGTATGGTCGCGGCCGGTGCAGGGGTCGTCGGCACGACTTCGACACTTGCCCCGCCGGGCACGTTCAACTCCGCGACCACGTTGCCGTCTTTATCGCGGACCTTCACGATGATCCCCGCCACGAGCAACAGCACGGCTCCTGCGATCCCGGCCGCGATGAGCTTCGTCTTGTTGTTCGCGCCGGTGAACTTCGCACTCTTCGTGGGAGGCCGAGCCGAAGTCGATGCGTTCCTCGCGCGCGTGGCGGCATTCGCCGCCGGAGCGAGCATTTCGCTCTTGGGATCGGTTTCCACTTCCGCTTGATCGAACTGTGCGGTGGCGTCGAACTGTGCCGTGGAGGAAGCCTTCGACGCCGACGCCGGTTTCACTTGCGAGGTCGCGCTTCCCGGCTTCGTCGGCCCGCTTCCCATCGCGTTCATGAACGACGCGAGCTCGGCATTGTTCCCGACGCGCGAACCGCCGGCCCCGCCGTGCGAGCCGCCGGTCGCGGAGCTTCCGTCTTTCGCAAACGGCATCAGTGCCGCGATCACTTCGTTCATCGACTGAAAGCGATCTTGCGGTCGCTTGGCGATCATCTTGTGGAAGGCTTGCTCGAGCGGCCAGGGAACGTCGTCGCGCGTCTTCACGAGCGACGGCAGCGGCGCGTCGCGGTGCGCCATGAGCCGGCCGATCATCGTGTCGTTTTCGTAGGCCTTCTTCGCCGTGAGCAGATACCAGAGCGTGCAGCCGAGCGAATAGATATCGGCCCGCGCATCGGCCGTCTTCGTATTCGTCGCTTGCTCGGGACTCATATAGTCGACGGTCCCCATCACCTGCTCGGTCGCCGTGAGACCGTCGTCCCCCCCTTCGATGCGCGCGAGCCCCATGTCGAGAATCTTGACGACCCCTTTATTGTCGAGCAGCAAGTTCGCCGGCTTAATGTCGCGATGGATTACTCCTTCGCCGTGGGCGAACGCCAAGCCCTTCGCGGCTTGCAACACGTAGTCGATCGCCACTTCGACCGTGAGCGGACCGTTTTTCTTGACCAAGTCGGAGAGGTCGCCGCCGTCGACGAATTGCATCACGAGATACTTCACGCTCCCGGCCTCGCCGGAGTCGTACGCCGTGACGATGTTCGGATGCTCGAGCCGCGCCGCGGCTTGCACTTCGCGCTGGAACCGCTTCACGGCCGCTTCGTCTTTCATCGCCGCGCCGGACATCACCTTCAGCGCCACGATTCGTTTCATCCGTCGATGCCGCGCTTTGTAGACTTGCCCCATCCCGCCCGCGCCGATCTCGGCCAGCACGGTGTAGTCGCCCATGATCAGCCGCGCCCCCCGGCCGGCGAGGATCTCACGGGCCTGAAACTCGGTGAGTTTGTTTTGTGCGATGAAGTGCCGGGCAAAGGCTTCGCCGTCTTTCGGGCGTTCGCCTGCGGGAATCGCACCCCAGGCCGCGCGCACTTCGTCGGCCGTCATCAGTTGCGACGTCGTGAGTGCCTTGCCGAATTGTTCGCTCGAGACAGCCATAACCTGTGCGGATCCAAGCCACAGAGAATCTCATGCACCTCTACGGATGAGCTCCCCCAAAAGGATTGATTCATGATAACGAGCTTACCAGGGGGAATGACAGCAGAAAACGTACGCGGGCGTTGTCGAGGTGAAACTTTCGGTTTACGTCGAAATGCCTGTTTTCGCGGTCCGGGAACGGATCGGCTAGCGTTTTTCGTCGGCCGCAGACAGGACGACCATGCCGACTTGCGTGATCGTGCCCGCCCGGTTGAGTTCGCGCACATGCAGCGCAATCTCTTGGAAGCGGACGATGCTGCCGACGCGCGGAGGCTCGTCCCCGAGGATGCGCCGAATCGCCGCGTCGAGCGTGTCGGTCGGCGGTGCGTCGAGGCTGAAACCGTAAAACTCTTCGAGTTCGCCGACCGAGATCGAGGCCCGCAAGGGAAACTCGAGCCGCACGGGCAGCTCTTCGCGCGCCTCGACTCGGGCGAAGACCTGATTCACCAGCGCGCCGACACCCGGCCGGAGCACGATGATCACATGGTCTCCCGGCTCGATCCGCGTTTGTCCTTGCGGCGGAATCAATTGCTCCTGGCGAGCGATCATCGCGATCGTGCAGCCGTCGGGAAGTGCGAGTTCGCGCACATGTTTGCCGGCCGCGCGCGAGTCTTCCGTCACCGTGTAGTCGACGATATCTCCTTCGACGTAACGAAGCGAACTGATTTCAAGGCTCACCGGCGGCGACGGCTCGGCCGCGGTCATCAAGCCGAGCCGTTTCGCTACGAGCGGCAATGTCCAACCCTGCACGAGCGCCGAGACGACGACCACGAAGAACACGACGTCGAACAAGACCGAAGCTTGGGGAACACCGTACAGCAGCGGAAACGTCGCCAGCGTAATCGGCACCGCTCCCTTCAACCCGACCCACGACAACAGCGCCAACTCGCGCGGCTTGAAGCGAAACGGCAACAGCGACAGTACGACGGCGATCGGTCGTGCGAGCAAGCAGAGCACGACGGCGATGGCGAGCCCTTGCCAAGCGACCGCCAGCAGCCGGCTCGGGAACACGAGCAGCCCGAGCACGACGAACATCGTGATCTGCGAGAGCCAAGCCAGTGCGTCGTGAAAGAGAAAGATGCCGCGCTTAAACACAAGCCGGCCGTTGCCGAGCACGATGCCCGCGAGATACACGGCGAGAAATCCGCTCCCTTCCCAATGCGCGGCGACGCCGTAGATCAGCAGCGCAAACGCGCTGACCAAGATCGGGTACAGGCCGCCGATATCGAGATTGATCCGGTTCACGACCTTTGCCGCGACGTAGCCGCCCGCGAGTCCGACGAACGCACCGATCGTCATCTGCCGAGTGAACAGCCAAAACAGATCCGGCCCCAGCTGCATGTCTCCGGTACTCAGATGGATGCAGCCGAGCGTGAGAAAGATCGCCATCGGATCGTTGATGCCGCTTTCGATTTCGAGCGTCGATTGCAGTCGCTTAGGCAGTGCGACCCCGCCCAAGCGCAGCACCGCGAACACGGCCGCGGCGTCGGTCGAGCCGATGATGCTGCCGAGCAGCAAGCCTTGCAGCAGCGAAATCCCTAAGATTTTCGCGGCGATCAGACCCGTAATCAGCGCCGTGATTACGACGCCGACCGTCGCCAGCGCCAGCGACGGGCGCCAAGCGGAGCGGATGCCGGCGAGCGTCGTACTGAGTCCGCCGTCGAAGAGAATCAACGCCAGCGAGAGGGTGCCGATCGCATGAGCCAGCTTGTAGTTCTCGAACTCGATCCCCCCCAACCCTTCCGAGCCGGCGAGCATCCCGATCGCCAAGAACAACACCAACACCGGCACGCCGAAGCGAGTCGAGAACTTGCTCGATGCGATTCCCGTGAGCAGCAATGCTCCTGCGACGAGAATAACCGTATCGATATAGAACATGTCGTGGCTGGGGTGGTCCGTGAGCGTGGCGGCGGTCGGTCGAGCCTCATTAGGATAGAGTACTGAGCGCGCATCGGCCGGCCCTCCGGAAACTTCCGTCGAGCCGCAGCTTAAGAATCTTAAGAGCTCGAGCCTCGTTTCCCGATTTCGCGAAGCAACGACGACACGCGCTCGTCGGTTGTGAATTCCTCGAACGAATAGCGGGCTTTGCGACACCAGTTCGACGTCGGGTCGTTGGTGCCGGGAATGTTTTGTGAAGCCGTTTCTCGCCATAAATCTTCGAGGTTCAACAACACCGTGCGCGTCGCCCCGGCGCTCAATCGACGCAGCGTGGCGACGAGCAGCTCGGCGCCGGTCGCGCCGGCGAAGTCGCGCTCGCCGGAATGCCCGACCCCGAGATGGTTCGCCAGCGCTTCGACGGTCGCGCGCCGCTCGGCCAGCACCGCTTGCGGATCGAGATCGCCGAGCATGCCGAGCGCCTCGCGCTCGCGCACGTCTTGTCCGGTCAGATAAGCCGCGAACGGCGGCATGTCGTGCGTATTCAAACCGGCAACCGACGTACGGGGCGCGTCCGGCAACGGATGCCACGGGTTCGGTTGCAATGCGTACTGCGCGACGAACATCCCTTGCACGTTGTGCCGCTGCATCGAACTCGGCACCTCGGGCGGCACGGTCCCGAGGTCTTCGCCGACGAGCAGCGTCCGGTGCCGATGCGATTCCAAGCTGAACACCGCATACAGCTCTTCGGCCGGATAGCGGACGTACACGCCGTCGTGGGCCGTCATTCCCTCGGGCACCCAAAACAGCCGATGGAAGACCGGCATGTGATCGATCCTCAACATCCCGGCATGACGAAGTTGATGGCGCAGGTAAGCGATGATGTACCGATAACGCTGGTTGCGGATGCCGGTCGGATGCATCGGCGGGAAGCCCCAATCCTGGCCGTTGCGAAACACGACGTCGGGCGGGCAACCCCCGGCCGCGCCGACGGCAAACGCTTCGCGCTCGCGCCACACATCGTAACCATCGCCGTTCACGCCAAGCGGCAGATCGAGATACAAGCTCACCCCGGCGCTGCGCATCGAGTCCGCCACCGCTTGCATCTGCTCCGCCGCGATCCATTGCACGTACAAGTGATAATCGCGCACGTCGGCGTCGAACGCCTCTTCGGGAATCGTGCCGCTCTGAAGCGGCTCGGGCCATTTCGTCCACGGCGCCGCGCGCCGCTCCATCGTGGCCCGAAAGCGGGCGTAGTGTTCGGCGTCGGGTCGTGCTTGCAGAAACGCTTCGTACGCGGCGCGCCTCGTTGCCGACGCCGTATGCAGGAACTCGGCGGCAAGCACGACGAGAATCTTGCGCTTCAGCGCGAGTTGCCGACGATAGTCGATCAGCGCTGCGTCGCGAAGTTCGGCCAGCTCGCGCACGAAGTCGTCGGAGCGAACGATTGCTTGCGCGGCTTCACTGGCGGCGAACTCCGGAATCGCTTCGAGATCGAGATATGCTTCGTTCCAAAACAGTCGGCTGGCCGGCGAGTAGGGGCTCGGCTCGAACGGTTCGTCGAGCAACTGCGCGAGCAGCGGCAACGTGCCGACCGCTTCGCCTCCTTCGCGCCCGACCCAAGCGGCCAGCTCTTTCAAGTTCGTGAAGTCGCCCCCTCCCCAACTCCGCGCAGAGTGGAGCGCGTAGAGAGGTAGAAAGCTCCCCCAGTTGCGATGTTGCCCGCCGGCGTCGGGCTCATAAGCCCGGCGCGGTGCGCTGACGACCGTGCAGCTATAGGCCGTGCCGTTCAACGTCAGCGCGAGTTGGTGATAGCCGGGCGGTAAGCCTTCGGGAAGGGGGCAACTCTTCACGACATACTCGACGCCGTCGAAGTGTTCACATCGCGTCGTCGGGAGTTCGTCGAGCACTGCGCTCCAGGTGCGTACCTCGCCCGATTCCAACGTCAAGCTCGCGTCGAAGCGTTCGCCGCCGCGGCTCTGCTCGCTGCGCAGCGCTAGGTGGTTCGATTGATCGTCCCAAGCGATCGCGATCGGCTCGAGCGGTGTCTGCCAATAAGTTTGCTTCCAGGCCCGAATCGCGACCGGCGCGTCGCCGGCGCTTGCGAGCGGAGTGCCGAGAATTTGGAGTACGCGAACCAGCGCGGCCGGTGAGGCGTGCCGGCGTTGATACATCGCATCGATGTATTCCCGTTCGACTCCGTACAGTTCCGCTAGTTCATGGAGGTCGGCAAGTTCCGTCGGCGTGAGCTGGTCGTTCGGCTGCATGAAGGTCTCGGCGGTTCGCTGCGTTTCACGTCGCTTCGGTGAAGGTCTCAAGGTCACCGATTCTCGAGTTTCACGCAATGCCGATCCCTCGACAGCTAGCCCGCAACACGGGGTAGCGCTTTCTCAGGTCGGTACGGAGTTTGCTTCACTTCCTGCTACATAAGCCGGACGTTATTTTTTCGCGAAATTCGCGCTTGCCGTTGTGTTGGCGGTTCGGTCGCTATTCGCTCAGGAAGGCTCGGAAGCGTTCGCTGTCGACCCCAAAGGTTCGGAAACGATTCGCCGCTGGGTTCTCAAGCTCGGCGAGCGCAAGTAAGCCGTTGGCAGCGAAGATAGAACGACGTACGATCTGCAGGAAGGAGAGCGGGCCGTGAGCGTAAGGATACCGATGGAACATCGAGCGGCGGAAGATTCGATCAAACGGCCGGTTACGGTTCCGCCTGCGCGCCACGATCGGGGCCTGCTTCTGATCGCGATCTTTAAGTTCGTGAAAGTCGCGCTGCTCGTCGCGACCGGCTTCGGGGCGCTACGCATGCTGCAGCCCGAGTTTGCGGAACGGGTCGATCATTGGGCCGCGGAGTTGGCGATCGCCGATGAACGAAAAGTGCTGCAATACGTCCTTGCGCGTATGAGCGGCCTGAGCGATGCCCGACTCAAGATGCTCGGCATCGGCTGTTTCGTTTACGCCGCCGTGTTTCTCACCGAAGGGATCGGACTGTATCTCGAACGGCGTTGGGCCGAGTATCTCACGGTCGTCGCGACGGGTTCGCTGGTGCCGCTGGAGTTGTACTCGCTCGCGAAGCACGTCAGCATCGAGAAGGTCGCGATTCTCGTAGTGAATCTCGCGATCGTCGCGTACCTGATCTATCGACTCCGCGCCCAGCGCACCGGTCTAGACGAGCGGTCTACCGCTTAGGTTGAAAGCCTTCTGCGCCGAATTGCCAGAGGAAGAACGACCAAATGTCGGCCCGTTCTTCGTGGCGCTGCGAGCGGGTCGAGCCGATGCCGTGGCCGGCATGATAGTCGACTCGATACAGGACCGGTCGCGCGTCGGACACATTCGCCTCGGACGCTTGTAGGCGGGCCGTCGTCTTGGCCGATTGCCACGGCTCGACGCGCGGATCGTTGATGCCGTGCGTGAGAATGACGGCCGGATACTTCACACCGTCGCGGATGTGTTGATAGGTGCTCATCGCCAGCAAGCCGCGGAACTCCTCTTCCTTAGTCACCGTGCCGAACTCCGGCACGTTCGGCGGGCCGTTCATCGTCGTCTCGAAGCGCAGCATATCGGTGCAGCCGACCGCGATGTTCGCCGCCGCGAAGAGTTCGGGCCGTTCGGTGATCGAGCGCCCGATGAGAATCCCTCCGGCGCTGCCGCCGCGGCCTGCGAGTTTCGCCGGCGATGTGTAACCCTGCTTCACGAGATACTCGGCGCAGGCGATGAAGTCGCGCCAGGTGTTCGGCTTCGTCGATTTGCGACCCGCATGATGCCACGTCTTGCCGAAGGCCCCTCCGCCGCGTACATGCGCCACCGCGATCACGCCGCCGCGCTCGAGCCACGCCAAGTTCGTCGGGTCGTAACCCATCGACGCCGTGTGACCGTAAGCGCCGTAGCCGGAGAGGTTCGTCGGGTTCGAGCCGTCGAGTTTGATGTCGGCCCGATGGATGATCGACAGCGGCACGCGCACGCCGTCGTGACTCGCGACCAATACCTCCGTCGCCGCGAGACCTGCGGGCCGGTCGTACTTCCCCTCCGGCGAAAGCTTCGTATCGACGAGCGACTTCGTATCCGGATCGTAGCGATAGAGCCGGCCTTCGCGAATCCAAGAGCGGGTGCGAACGAGCGCGCCCGGCATGTCGGGCCGCGCAGTTTCGACGTTGCCCGAGGGCTCGTCCGTCGGCAGCGCGATCGGCTCCGCTTTCGCACCGGCCTCGTAAGGGACGCGGAGAATCTTATTCGGCACGCCGCTCAAGATGCCGACGTAGAGTGCGTCTTGCGCTACGGCGATCGAATCGACGACGTATTCATCGGCCGGTACGACCACAGCGGCCGATGCGATGTCGGGCTTCGCCAACGATGTGCGCAGCACCTGGAAACGGGGCGCGTTCAGTGCCGTGAGAAGATATATATCGTCGCCGCGCACGGCGAACTCCGTGACGAGATCGGCCCGATCGCAGACTTTCGTCCACTTCACGTCGGCGGTGCCGAGCGCGCTTTGCGGCGCAGCGTAAAGCGTGATGTCGGTCTCGTCGCCATGCTTCACTTGGCCGATGGCGAAGGTCGACCCGGTCGGAATGAGGACGGCCGGGAAATCCATCTCTCCCATCTCGGGCGAGCCCGCCGCTCCCCGACCGAATACGAGCGAATCTTTCTCGACGTCTGTGCCGAGCGTGTGGCGAAAGGCCTGCGTGAACTTATAGCCCTCGGTCACGGGATCGGCGGGACCCAGCTTGCGCCGCCGACTGTAGTAGAACGAGCGACCGTCGGGCAGCCACGACGGCAGCGCATACTCCGCTTCGAGACGATCGATCGTATCGGGCAGAGCCTTGCCGGTTTTCAGATCGAGCACCTTGAGCGAGGTTTGCTCGGAGCCGGAAGCCGCGAAGCCGTAGAGCAGATACGCGCCGTCGGGTGAGACACGGTAGAAGCTCAGCGTGAAGTGATCGCTCGGTTCGGCCTTGGGAAACGTCTCGGGATCGACGAGCAAACGCTCGACGTTCGACGCGCCATCGCGAACGTAAACCTTGGCGACGTTCTCCGACGCGAGTTGCTTGAAGTAAAACAGATCGCCGTTCGGGCGGCGCGCGATGCCGTAGATCGAGTACGGCGCCCCGGCGTCGAGCTCGTCGATCCGTTTCAAGAGCGCCGTGCGACCGGGGATCGCGCCGAGCGTGTGGGCGGCGAAGTCGGCTTGGCCTTTGACCCACGCTTGCACCTCGGGATCGGTGAACGCTTCCAGATAGCGATACGGGTCGGTGATCTTCGTGCCGAAGTAGTCGTCGACGACAGGCTTCACCGGAGCGACGGGAGGAGAATCGGCCATCGTAGTCACCGGTGCGAGTGGAAAGAGTGCCGCGCATGCGAACACAAGTAAGAGCGAGATGCGCATAGAGGTCGACTTCCTAGGAACGCCAAATTCCAGCCTGGCAACTCTGATTAGCCGGAGGGCGTTAGCCCCCGGTTCTGCGGCCTAATCTCAAGTTGGAAATAACACGTGTAACCGGACGCTAACGCGTTCCGGCTGATCGGTTGCTCGCCTTAGAGCCCGAACGCTTCGTCCATCTGTTGCGATACGCCCTTAAGATATGCGAGGTCGCCGCTTGCGACTTCCGCCGCGATCCACCCGTGGAAGTTGATTTCGGTGAGCGCCTTGCGCACATCGGCGTAGTCGATATCGCCTTCGCCGATCGGCGTGAACTTGTTGTCTTTGCGCGAGAAGCCTTTGATGTCGAGCTTGTAAACGCGCTTGTCGAGTTGGCGAATCCAATCGCCCATGCTGCCGTATTTCCAATGGTTGCCGATGTCGAATTGCATGCCGACCCACGGCGAATGGAACTCGTCGACGTATTTCACGAACTTCGCGGCGTTCTGATCCGCGCCGCCGGCATGGTCGTAGAGAAACTGATTCCAGACGTTCTCGATCACGATCGAGACGCCGAGCTCGGCCGCGAGCGGCACCGCCTTCGCGATGTTCTCGACGGAGCGCGGCCAGATCTCGCTCTCCGCGCCGTCTTCCCCTTTGCCGACGACGAGCAGAATGCTATGCCCGCCGACGGCGTGCGTGTCGCGAATGCCGGTCTTCAAGCTTTCGAGCGCCTTGGCGCGCGTAGCAGCGTCGGGACTGGTGTGCCGCACCGACCAGTGATCGCCGCAGACGGTGCCGTCGACCGGCAGGCCCGACTCCGCGATCGCTTTCTTCGTCTCGGCGACATCCATTCCCGGCGCGTTCATCTCGACGCCGGCGAAGCCTGCCGCTTTGGCCGCTGCGAACTTTTCGGTAAGCGTGCCCGGCACTTTGATCATGCCGATCTTGAGCGTCTTATAGAGTTTGCCGGCGAGAGCGTTCTTGATGCGGTTCTTGCTCCCTTCGTCGGCGGCAAACGAAGCGCCGCCAGGGAGCATCGCTCCGGCGGCGAGCAGCGACGACGTTTGAAGAAAGCGGCGACGATCGGAAGCGATGAAATCGTGCATGGTAGGAACTGCTATGTTGGGTGGCGGGATGTTGCGTGGTGAGATGTCGGCAGCGGAGGACGAGGCAGTTCGCAGTGCGATGCGTGGGCCCAAGCCTCCGTCTGCTTGGGCGTAAGCTTACCGCGCACGATTGCCGCGGTCGCTCCTTTTTTCTCGCCGGCCGCGAGGCGGAGGTTGGCGCCGTCAGGCCGAGGTTTCGCTCGCGGAATGCAGCAAGTCTCGGAGCCGGGGAAACTCGGCTCTAACGTGCTCGTCCATCGCGGCCGCGAAGCGCGGGGAAAAGTAGAGGCGGAACAACGGATCCAGCACTCGGCCCAGGCCCGCGAAGCCGGCTTCGATGGTGTGCGTGATGGTCACGCCCGAAGGGTCGTCGTCGAACTCCATGACGACCCGCACCGGCAAGCGAACGCCATTCACGACTTGCCGCAGAATTTTTCGATCGGCAATCGCTTCGACGATCAGATCCGTTTCCTTGACCCGATAGTCGCCGATGTACTGATCGATGAAGATGACGTTGCCGACGTAGTTCGGGCAGTGCTTGAGCGTCGTATGACGCAGGTGAACTCCCGGCCACCACGCTTGGTAGTCGCGGTCCGTGGCATTCAACAGAAACTCGAAAATCTGTTTCGCCTTGAGACCGTCGACGTAAACCTGGGTTATCAGCGTGATCATAAGTCGGCCGTTACGCCGATCGCCGCGAGGCCGTTTGCTGCGCAGGTAGTAATCAGGTCGCACCGGCCGGTTTCAATTTATTTCCCGCGGCTCCCATGTTCGCCATGCGCACGGCGGCGAACTCGATCGTCGGGTTCTCTTTCTTGCAGTAGTCGGCTTCCCACGTCGAGGTAAACAGCACGGCGAGATAGCCGAGCTGATCGCGCACGACCTTCGCCGTATACGGAATCTTGATTTGATCGGGCTCGATACCCGGCGTCGCGATCCAGCGGGCCAGTTTATAGGGCAGCCATTGCATCGTGGTTGCCGTGTTGTACTCCGTCTCCAAGCGGAACCGCACGACATCGAACTGCAACTCACCGACGGCGGCGAGCATCGGCTCGTGGCGCTGAGCTTTCGGATCGACGAACTTCTGAATCGCTCCCTCTTCAAGCAACTGTTGCAGTCCGCGCTCGAATTGCTTGCGGCGGTCGGTGTCGCTCGTGCGGAGCACGGTGAAGAACTCCGGCGAAAACTGCGGCAGCTGCTCGAAGTTCACGGCCGGGCCGGTGCAGAGGGTGTCGCCGAGTTGAAAGTCGCCCGGGTTGATGAGCCCGATGATGTCGCCGGCGAACGCTTCGTCGACGGTCTCGCGCTCTTTGCCGAACACGCGATAAGCGCGCGGCAAACGGATCTTCTTGCCGGTGCGCGGATGGAGCACTTCCGTGTCGCGCTCGAACCGGCCCGAGCAGATGCGGGCAAACGCGATCCGGTCGCGATGTTTCGGGTCGAGGTTGGCTTGGATCTTGAAGATGAAGCCGCCGAACTCCGGACGCGTCGGTTCGATGGGGCCGAGGTCGCTGTTGCGCGGCGTGGGCGGCGGGCAGAGCTTAAGAAAGCCGGTGAGAAAGTGAGCGACGCCGTGGTTCGTCAGCGCGCTGCCGAAGAAGACCGGCGAGATCGCACCGGACAAGAATCGCTCTTCGTCGAACTTCACGCCGGCGTCTTGCAATAGCTCGATCTCTTCGAGCACCGCTGCGACGACCTTCGGATTGATCTTCGGTTCGTTGGGCAAGTCGGCGAGCGGAATCGAGCGCGGCTCGATACGGCGCTGACCGTCGCGCTCGTCGAAGATGTCGGCCACGGAGGTCGCCGGATCGATCACGCCGCAGAATTCGTGGGCCGTGCCGATCGGCCAATTCTGCGGCACCGTTTCGATGCCGAGCTTGCTTTCGATCTCCGTGAGGATTGCCAGCGGCGCGAACCCCGCGCGATCGACTTTGTTGACGAACGTGATGACGGGAATCTTCCGCAGCGCGCAAACTCGGAACAGCTTTTCGGTTTGCGTCTCGATTCCCTTCGCCAAGTCGATCACCATCACGGCGCAGTCGGCGGCCATGAGCGTGCGGTAGGTGTCTTCGCTGAAGTCATGGTGCCCCGGCGTGTCGAGCAGGTTGATGTGGTAGCCGTCGTATTCGAACGGCAGCACGGTGCTGCTGACGGAGATGCCGCGCTGCTTTTCGAGCTCCATCCAATCGCTCGTGGCGGCCCGTTGCGTCTTGCGCCCGCGCACGCTGCCGGCGATCTCGAGGCAACCGCCGTAGAGCAGCAGCTTTTCGGTCAGGGTCGTTTTGCCGGCGTCGGGATGCGAGATGATCGCGAAGGTGCGACGTCGCGCGACCTCGTGCTGGATAGGGGATGACATGATGAAGCTTACGTCGGCCGAGAAGGGGAGGAGACCACGGTCGTCAGCCGCCGGGCATGAGCCCCCGGTTCCGGAAACGCGTCTCCACGGCGAAAGGCGGCACGGGGCCGACCAAAGCTCGACAAATATCAGCTTTCGCCCGAAAACACAAGGCCGGCAGCAGGTTACGTTCGGCAAGTTCGTCCGTCGAAATGGTTGAAATCGCGCGGTGATTGACCTATAGATGCGGTTCCGCCGCCGCAGGGCACATCGCACACTCCTTCCGTTCAAGAAAGTTTTTATGCACGCCTCGCGCTCTCCTTCGTCGCTGGTTCGTCGACTCTTCGTCGCCGGACTTTTCGTATTCGGTTTGTCGTTGATCGCCGGCGAAGCGCAGAGTGCGCAAGTCGCGGCGGCCGATCCGGCCCCGACCGGCACGGCGAAACCATCTGTTCCGAAGCCAACGAGCACCGTGAAACCGGAAGCCGCGAAGCCGGAAGCCGCGAAACCCGCTGCCGTCCCATCGGACGCTCCGAAGCCTCCCGCCGCCAAGCCTGCCACCGAGAAACCTTCCGCCGCGCCGACTGTTGAAGAGAAGCCCATCGTCGAAAAGCCGACTGCTCCGAAATCGGCGACTGGGAAGCCCACCGAAACGAAACCGGAAACAAAGCCCGAGACTGTAAAACCGGAAACTGTGAAGCCCGATACGGTGAAGCCCGCAACGGTGAAGTCGGCTGCCGCGCCCGCGCCGCCGACGGTCGAAAAGCCCGTTGTCAAAGCTTCCGAGCAACCGTCCGCTGAATCATCGCCGGCGGTGCCGCCGTCCGATGCGAATCCGTTCGACGGCAAGTCGCTCGCCGGTTGGACGACGCCGGCCGGCAAGCCCGTCACCGGTTGGGTCGCCCGAGACGGCGCAATCTTTTTGCCGCCGGGTGCGCATGGCGGCAACATCGTGACGGCGAAAGAGTACGGCAACTTTTCCCTCTCGTTCGAGTGGAAGATCGCGAAGGGGGGCAACAGCGGCATCAAATATCGGGTGCGCGATTACGACGGCAAGCTGCTCGGCATCGAGTATCAGATCTACGACGATCCCCCGCAGTCGCCGGCGAAGGGCTCGGCCGGCTCGATCTATGATCTCTACGCGCCGAACTCCGCGAAGAAATTGAAACCGGTCGGAGAGTTCAACACGGCCAAGATCACGGTACGCGGCAACCGCCTCGAGCATTGGCTCAACGGCGAGCTCATCGCCGCGGCGAACGTCGGCACGGCCGATTGGCACAAGCGGGTCGCCGAGAGCAAATTCAACGACGTGAAAAACTTCGGCATGTACCCGAAAGGCAAACTCATGCTCACCGACCACGGCACCGAGGTTTGGTATCGCAACATCAAGTTCGAGACGTATCCCGACACGACGACCGCCGTGCGCCCGACCGGCCGAGCGCGGCCTCGGCTGCTGCGCTCGCTCTTCGGCCACTAACGTTACCGCCGTGATGGCTTGAAACCGAACCGCCGCGCCGCTCGTGGTTTTGCGGACAGGAGAACCATGCGATGGGAAGCTTCCTGCAGAGGTCGGCCCTGCTTCTCGGTGTGCTCGCGCTCGCTTCTCCGGCGCAAGCCGACGAGCCGGCGCTGCGCATCGAGCGGGCCGTCGTGCTCAAGGGCCTTGAGAAATATTACTTCACGCAATCGCGCGGCGCCGTGATTCCCGGCGCGCCGCGCGATCGGATCATGATCGTTTCGCAAGAGACGGAGAAAGAGGGCTCGCACGGCTATCGCGATCTCTGGGCGATCGAAAGCCGCGACCACGGGACATCGTGGAGCGAGCCGGCGCGAATCGAGAGCCTAGCGCGCACGAAGCTACCGAACGGCGACGAACTGGCGATCGGCGACGTCACGCCGACCTGGCACGCCCGGACGAAGACCGTGCTCGCGACAGGGAAGACGTTCACCTTTCGCGGCGGCACCAAGGAAGATCGGCTCGCCGAGCAAGTATCGTATGCCGTGTATGTGCCGGGGAACGCCGATAAGGCCTCGAGCGGCCAATGGAGCGAACTGCGGATCTTGAAATTGCCCGAGGTCGATAAGGCCGGCTATCCGCTCGTTTCGCCGAACTCCGGTTGCATGCAGCGGGTCGATCTTCCCGATGGCGATATTCTGTTGCCGATTCGCTACCGCCGCGGTCGAGAAGCGACCGACTACACGGCATTCGTCGCCCGCTGCAAGTTCGACGGCAAGACCTTGAGCTACGTCGAGCACGGCAACGAACTCGTGAAGACCAACGGCCGTGGCTATGGCGAGCCGTCGCTAGTGAAGTTCGGCAATCGCTACTTTCTCACGATCCGCAACGAAGTGACCGGCTATGTCACACGCAGCGACGATGGCCTCACGTACGAGCCGCCGATCGATTGGAAATACGACGACGGCACCCTCATCGGCACCTACAACACGCAGCAACATTGGGTCGCACACGAACCCGATGGGCTCTATCTCGTCTACACCCGCCGCGGCGCGGGAAACGATCATATCTTCCGGCATCGCGCGCCGTTGTTCATCGCGAAGGTCGACCCGGACCGGCTCTGCATCCTTCGCGCGACCGAGCAAATTCTGATTCCGCACGACCATGCCGACCTCGGCAACTTCGGCGTCGTGCAGGTGAGCCCGACCGAAACGTGGGTCGTCGCGGCGGAAGGTCTGGCGTTCGGCCAGCGGAAGGCGGAGCGAAATAAGGTGATCGCCGCGAAGATCGATTGGTCACCGCGCAAGTAACCCGTCGCCGATCGGATCGTCCGCGGACGCGAATCGCTCGGAATTGCGGGAATTATTTGCCGGTTCAGCGCGTCTGAGCGCGGTGGGCGCTGCCGCCGGCCCGTGTTACGCCTCGTCTCGATCTCTCTCGAAACGCATCGAGTTTTATTATGGTTTCGCGCACGTTTCGCCGTGGAATGGCCGTTGCAATCTCGGCGGCTTTTCTTGCCGGCGGCCTCGCGTATTTCGGCGGCTCGGTTTCGGCCGTAGATCCCGTTGCCGGCGAGGTTAAGCCGAGCGCGTCTCTTTCCGACGACGGACACATCGGCAAGATCGTCGACGTGCAAGGGCTCGTCTCGCTTCGTCCCTCGGCCGCCGAACGCTGGACGCCGATCGGGCGCGGCGTTGCGCTCCGGCCGGGCGATCGGCTCCGAACCGACATTCGCGGCCCGAACGCCGTGAAGCTGCGCCTCACGTCGGGCGTGGAACTCACGCTTGGGCCCGGCACGCTCGTCGAATGCGTTGCGCCGCTTCATGCTCACATTCAAACCGGTGAGTTGCAAGTCAACTACTTGCCGTTGTCCACGGCCAATCGGGCACCGCCGGGCAATGTTTCGCCGTTCGTATTGCTCGGGCCCGATAAGAACAACCCGAGCAAGGAAGCGGACAAACTGTCGCTGGCCGGCGGTACGAAGACGTTTCATCGCGTCGTCGATCGGACACACTCGCTCCAAACGCTTACCGCAGCCGGCACGTTGCCGAAATGGCTCGCGGGCTTCGAGGGGTCGTCGACTCAAGAATCGCTAGGGTCGCTCATCGTGAACTTGCCCGACGGGCGCAACGAGCCCCTCACGATCGGCTACCACAAAGTCGACGTCGAGATTCGCGATCAGATCGCACGGACCACGATCGAGGAATCGTTCGTCAATCACACTTCCTCACGGCTCGAAGGAACGTTTCATTTTCCGCTCCCGCAAGACGCGTCGATCTCCGGCTTCGGCATGTGGATCGGCAACGAATTGGTCGAGGCCGACGTCGTCGAAAAGCAACGGGCTCGCGAGATCTACGAAACGATTCTGCGCGAGCGGCGCGATCCCGGTCTGCTCGAATGGACGAGCGGCAATCTGTTTAAGGCCCGGGTGTTTCCGATCGAAGCGAATTCCGAGAAGCGCGTGAAGATCGTCTACACGCAGGTGTTGCCGCTGCGAGGCGATAAGTTTCGCTACCAATACGGCCTGCGCAGCGACCTGCTCCGGATGAAGCCGCTGCGCCAGTTATCGGTGAACGTCACGATCCAATCTTCGCGCGCCCTGAAGCAAGTCGCCTGTACGACGCATTCTGCTCGAACGCAACGCACCGCACACTCGGCGCAAGTCGATTACTCGGCGCAGGGAACCTCGCCCGATCGCGATTTCGAGGTCGTCTGCGAAGTCGACGGCCGGCAAAACGACGTCGTCGTCGTGCCGCATCGCCGCGGCGACGACGGCTACTTGTTCGTGCAACTCTCGCCGCCGGGCAGCGCCGGCAATTGGCAACGCGAGCTGG
Source organism: Planctomycetia bacterium (assembly GCA_021413845.1). Classification (NCBI taxonomy): domain Bacteria; kingdom Pseudomonadati; phylum Planctomycetota; class Planctomycetia; species Planctomycetia bacterium. The sequence continues at coordinate 51,968 of JAIOPP010000127.1, forward strand.
TTCCCGACGGCGAGCCGATCACGCTCGTCTTGCTGTGCGACACCTCGGGCTCGATCGATTCCGAAAAACGGAAGCAACAGGCCGAGCTCGTCGCGACCATGCTCCGATCGCTCGGCGACAAAGATCGATTTCTGCTCGGTGCGACGGACGTCGGCACGGTTTGGGCATTGCCGGATTTGCTTTCGCCGGCCGCCGACAACATTCGCCGCGCATGCCTATTTCTCGACGAGCGCGTCTCGCTCGGTTGGACGAACCTCGATCGTGCGTTCGAGGCCGCTTTGGCGAAAGCGCCGGCCGGCGCGCAGATCGTCTACATCGGCGACGGCATCCCCACCGCCGGCGATCGCGATCCGGCGGCGTTCGTGCGTCGGCTCAAGAAGATGCTCGAAGCGCGGCGCGCGACGAACGGGTCTGCTTCGGGCGACGTCGCCGGCCCGACGCTGCACGCCGTCACGATCGGCAACATCCATGAAGCGGTCGTGATGCGCGGCATCGCCACGGTCGGCGGCGGCTCGATCCGCGCGATCGCCGGCGAGCAGACGCCGCAGGTCGTCGCGCGCGAGTTGCTGAACGAGATCGCGCGGCCCGGCTTGCGCGATCTGGCCGTCGAGTTTCGCGGCGTGAAGGTCGGCGCGATGTATCCCGAGCGGCTGCCGAACATCGCCGTCGGCACGCAACAAATTCTCGTGGCCCGCTACTTGCCGGAAGGGAAGGATCAGTCGGGCGAGATCGTCGTGACGGGCCGACTCAACAACGAGCCGGTGCGCTACGCGGCGCGCGTCGAATTTCGCGACGCCGAGGCCGGCAACTCGTTTATTCCCCGGCTCTGGGCTCGCTCGCATCTAGATCATCTGTTGGAGCAGGGGAGCAGCCCGGCGTTGCAAAGCGCGATCATCGCGCTCTCCGAAGAGTTCCACATCATCACGCCGTACACGTCGCTCTTGGTCTTGGAAACCGACGCCGATCGGGAACGCTTCGGCGTGAAGCGGCGTTTCGAGATGCGCGACGGCGAGCAATTCTTTCGCGAAGGAAAAGCGCAGGCCGATTTCGAGCTGGCCGCCGAGCAGATGCGCCGCGCCGGCGATTGGCGGCTCGACATGCGCCGCAGCGTCTTACGCCAACTCGCCGCGCTCGGGCGCGACGGCGACGTGTTTCATCGCCGCGGATACTATCCGGCCGACTTGTACGGCGTTCCTCCGTTCAGGATGAGCAACACCTTCACGGGTAGTGGTTCGCTCGTGATCTCGGAGGGATCGCTCACCCTCGGAGGCGCCGCGGGAGACGATAGTTCCGTGAGCCGGACTTTATTATTGGCGGCTTCAGGAGAACTTGCGGGGAGTGAGAGTGATGAGAATTTGGAACGGGAGGATCGGGATGAGAGCGTCGTCGACGGCGATGAAGAGTACGCTCGACCCGGCGAGCAGGACCTGCTGCGAGCGCATGGGGACGCCGATTCCTTTCGGATCTCCCGTGAAGCGACATTCGCCGAAGCAGGCGAGGGAAGATTATCGCTCGGCTTCGGAGGGGGCGAACGGCAGGCGCAGATGTTGTTCGAGCCGCGAGGTTGGGCCTCGGAAGTAAATCGAAGGGGAGGGGGCGGATTCGCCGGTGGAATGGTCGGAGGGGGCTATCTCGACCCTGCCGATCAAGCGCGTAACCTGCAACGGTTCTTCCCCCCGCTCCCGCCGAAGCCGGCCCTGGCGGCGCGAGCGCCGGAAAAGAATCCTCCACGTTGGCTCGCCGCGTGGTCGCCGGAAGCGTTGCAACTTTCCGAGAGTCTGCTCCGCACATCGGCCCTTGCGAAGCTCGCCGGCGGGATCCTCGTCGAGGAGCGGCACGACGACTTCGATCCGATCTGGGACCGGCGCACCTCGCACTCGTCTGCGACGGCGCTATACGCCCCCAAGGCCTGGCTGACGAAAACCGTTCATTCCGACGGGCTCTTCACGGTCGACTACGGCAACGAGCGGGAACGAGGGACGTATTTTCCGTCGCTGCTGCTCGGCCGAAGCCGGGCCGCCGTCGAGGGGGACTTGCGTCCGCAGCCGCTCGTGCGCGACGACGGATCTATCGAGCCGTTGCACGAAGCGCATCCGTATCAACAAGCGCGCGTCGAGCATCCGGCGCAGAATCAGGCGCTGCTGATCGTTTCGGAGCCCCATCAACACTCGAGCTGGCGCTATCTGATCGATACGGCGAAACACGTGCTGCTCGGCACGCAATGGTTCCACGATGACAAACTCCACGGCACGAGCGAGCGGAGCGAGTTCGTCGAAGTCGGCGGAACGTGGTGGGCCACGAAGGTCGTTGCGACCGACGACCGAAGTCGAAAGCTATCGGAGACTCGGTTCGCGATTCAATCACTCGAACCGGCGCACTACGAGGCCCGCCTAAAGGCTGAGTCGATAGCGAAAGACGACGTTTGCTTCCTGCACGGCCGACTGCCGACGTTGGCCGCCGCGCGGCGAAGGCAAGCGGAAGGTTCGGCAGGTTTCGAAGACCGAATGGTATTGCTCTCGGGCTATTGCGGGAAGCAGCAATGGGCGGAAGCGCTCGCGCTCTACGACACGATCGAGAAGCTCGACGGCCGAGGAGCAAACGACACGCCGAAGCCGGGCCTGCGCCGGATGCGGATCGCGCTGCTCGGCATGATGCGGCGCAATGAAGAGGCCCGGCGCTTGCTGTCGGAAGAAGCGCAGCGCCTCGTCGCGGAACCGAAAGCCGCAGAGCGTGCGACGGCCGATTTCTTGCTCGCGGAGCACGCCGGCGTTTCCGAGACGCACGAGCACCTGCAATTCCTTGCGCTCTTGAAACCGGTCTACGAGCGCCATCCCGACGACCTGCACGCGCTCCCGAAATGGCAAACCGAGGAACGGGAAGCATGGGCCCGAACCGACCGCGGCGAAGAAACATTAGCGCAGCATAAAAGTGCGGCGCAGCGGGAACCGTGGAGCGAGCATTTGCAGGTGTCGTATGCTCAACTCCTCCAGCGAGAAGGAGAGTTCGACGGCGCGCTCGCTTGGCTCGACCAGGCGATCGTCGAACGGACACGCCGAGCCGGCGCGGAAGATGAATCGCTGCGACGAGCGTATGTGGACCTGCTCTATACCCTTTCTCGTAAGCCGGAGCTGGTGAAGTTCACGGCGGGTTGGATCGCGCATCGGCCGAATCTCGAATATGCCTATCTGCAACATCTCACGGCCTTGCAATATGCCGGGGAAGAGAAGCAGGCCGACGAGCTCGCGCTGCGATGGATGCGCGAGGCCCGCTCGGGAGGCAAGCTGAGCGATGAACGACGCGCGCGATTGCTGGGAGCGATCTCCTTCGCTCAAGAAGATGGGAACCGAGGTTACGGTCGGCGCATGGACGAGCGGTGGTTCGAGCCGATGGCCGAGACCGCGCGGTTCTTCTTGCGCGATCCGGACGAACGGACGATCGTGCGCGAGGCGATCGACTTCTCCGGAGAGATCCGCGATCGGCTTCGGGGCGAGTTCTTCACGATCTTACAAAAGGAAGTTGCGACCCTCGCGCAACACCGCATCCGGTTCCTGCTCAGGGAGGTCGGTAACGATCGGCTGGTGTTTCCGAATCGGCTCGCCGGACGGAAGGAAATGAACGCCGCCGCGATTCCGAACGAGGTCTGGAAGCCGATCGCCGACGGGCTGCGCGCGCGGTGGGAAAAGATGCCGCCGGAAGAGATCCCGCTCGACGGCTCGTTGCCGACAAACACCGAGCGGCGCGAGCTCGCCGGAGCGCTCCGATCGATCTATGCGAGCCGCTTCGCCGAGACGGAGCTGCTGCCGTTTCTCCGGCGCAAGCTGGAAGTCGCACCGCCGGCGCGGAAGCAGGACGAACGTCAGGATCTGTTCGAGACGCTCGTCTCCGGCGCGTGGACGGAAGAAAAAGAAGCCGAAGCGTTCGGGCTCATAGGCGCGCTCGGGAACGAAGGCTCGGACATCCGAGTGGCGACGGAAATCGGCGCGTTGCAGCGCTTCGTCGATGCGATGCTGCGCGGCCGACAAGAGGCCGCGATGAAAGCGCTCGCCGATCGTGGGGAAGTCGACAAGCTCACGCGCAAGGAGCTCGCGGAAAGAAAAGCTGCGCTGCGGAAGGAAGCGCTCGCAGGGGTCGCGAAGCGCTTGGGGAGCGTCGACCAGCCGGAGCGAGAAGCGAAGCTGCCGACCGATTGGCTCCGAATGGAAAGGGCTTGGCTCGATGTGCAATTGGAGCGCAACACGGAAGGGGTGCTGAAGTTCTGTCGCACCGCGCTCGACCAAGCTGCCGCGACACCGATACCCGATGCCGAGGACCAAGAGATCGCTGCGGAAGTGCGGGTCGAAGCGGAAATCAAGGAGCTGCTGCAACAGCGCATGCTGGCGACATGGATGTATCTCGCAACGCGCAAGAGCGCGAAGCCGGAGCTTGCCGAGCAGCTCTTGCGTTATCTCGATGCGGAGATCGCGCGACGAAGCGCAGACGATCTTAAGCATCGAGCCGGCGGCGAAGAGTTCGCCGATGCGTGGCGCAGGGAGAAGTATCGGTTGCTCACGGCGCTGGATCGGCCCGACGATTTGGAGCGCGAGCTGCGCGCGTGGATTCGGGCCGGCTCGACGACTGCTCCGTGGCGGCAGGAGCTCGCCTTAGTCCGCGCCGAGCGCGGCGACCTTGCGGAGGCGATCGCGCTGTTCGAAGCGGCCGAGAAAGATCGGTTGCTTTCGCCCGAGGATTACCGCCGACTTGCGAATTGGTATCTGGCGACGAAGCGGCCCGACGACTATCGGCGCGCCAAGCTGGAATCGTTTGCCCGGTTGCCGGAAAACATTCTCTCGAACATCCTCTATCGCGCCGAGCAGCGGCGCAACGCGGAAACGGCGAAAGGGCTTCCGATCTCGTTCGACGAAGATACGCTGTTCGCGTTCGGAGCGTTGTTGACGAAGGCGGCGAGCCCGGAACATTACCCTTCGTCGTTGCGCGAGACGTACGAAACGGTGCGCGATCCGCGATTGTTGCGCTGGATTCCCGACGGGGCGCTGGGACGTTCCCCCCAGCAGATTTATGAGTATCTGCAAGGGCTTTCGAGCGGGTTGCTCACGGCCGTGCGCAACGAAGCAGCGACCGATGAGATTCGAGCCCGAATCGAAGAGTTACGCAAAAGAGAGTTGACGCCGGTCGATCGCCGCGCGCTCGACTTGTTGGAACTGGTCGTCGAATGGAAAGCCGCGGAGGTATTGGATCAGCCCGGCCCTCACGCGGCGGCGTGTCTTGCATTGCTCGAGCGGACGAAACCAGGCCCGAGGTCGGAAGAGGAAACGCGCCAAAGGGCCGGGCTCTTGAAGGGGCTCGGTACAGCGAAGCACGTGGCGCTGCGCGACGAGCAATTGCGACAGCTGAAGCAGTTGCGGCAGGAAGCGAAGCCGGGTTCGCGCGACCGGCTGAACATCGCGGCGGACCTCGGCCGGCTCTTGTTCGAGAGTTATGAACTTCGAGACGAAGCGCTACTGCTCTTCCAAGCCGAACTCGCCGACTACGTGCAGGCTCGCGGCGGCCGGCTTCCGCGCGCCGACTACGAACCCTTCGCTGCGTACGTGAGCTTCTTGATCCAAGCCGGGAGGTTCGTCGAAGCCGAGACGTTGGTGCAAACGCATGAGAAGCTTGCGGAGAATCGCGCGGATCGCCGCTGGTTCGTTGAAAAGTTGGCGCTGGTCTACGATGCGGCCTTGCGCGACAAGGCGGAAGTCTCGCTCGGAAAAGGGGAGACGCTCTTCAAAAGTCTTACGGCGCTCGGCCTGAAACAGATCGAAACGGCGCAGACAGACGACGAACGGAAGCTCGCGGTGGATCGGCATGTGCGGACGTTCTGGACAGCCCGCAAAGCGGAGGTCCCCGGCGTTGCGGAAGCATCGAGCACGTTTGCATTCGAGCAACTGCCGGCATTTCTCAAGCTACAGTCGACGGATTACGACCACATCGTGAAATTGCCGATGGCGACACTCGATCAGCCGACGAGTCACAAGGAGATGTTGCGCTACATCGTCGAACGGGTCGAGCAATGGCCCCCGCGCTTGCAGGGATTTGGGCGGGGACCGTTGGCGACCTTCGAATATGAAATCGCCGAACACCGCGGTGAGCTACAAACCGCGAACCTCAAAGACCTCGAGGCGCGCTTGTTTGTCTTAGTGCGCGCTCAGTTTAAGCGTCATCTGAGTACCGATGAAAGTAACGGAATCTATCGGCTCTTTCATCGACCGGGCGAGGATTGGAAATCGCGCGTCGGAGATTTCACCGCCGCCGCGGAAGAAGCGTATCGCGAACAAAAACAGTCGGGCCGACGAGTGACGGCCGTGGCCGCCTATGTTTGGCAGGAGCTCGGACTGCACAAGCGGGCGATCGAAATGCTTGCGACGGCCGAACGAGAAGGGTTGCTCGTGCGAGAAGAATCCCGCACCTTGGTCGAATACTTGCGCAGCGAAAGTCGCCATGCCGAAACGCTCCCGGTGTTGGAATCGTTGGTGCGCGCCGATCCCGACGTGATGCAAGATCAGGCCGCCTTGCTGACGGCCTACCACGATGCGGAACAGCCGCAGAAAGCCGCCGAGCAAGCCACGGCGATCGAGCGACATTTTCATCGGCCAGGGCGTTGGACCGAGCAAAACATCGCGATGTTCGCCGAAGCCTGTTTACGGGCGAGTCTCTACGAGAAAGCGATTACTTACTTCAACGAAGCGATCTCGCTCCGCCGCCGCGCCTCCGGAGTAGGTCGCGCGGTCAACGATGCCACGTTGTCCGAATGGTATCAACGCTTGGCGTTTGCCCACGGCGCGCTGGCGCAGATGCCGGAAGCGGTCGAAGCGGCGCTGGGGGCCGTCGTCTGTTGGAGCCCGCGACATGAGCGGCGCAAGGAAAGTCTGCAAGTTCTCGACGATGTCGTCGACCGCGCGGATCAACTCGACCGCTATGTGAAATCGAAGGACGACGAGGCGCAAGCGTCGGGCCAAGACAGCCCCTTGTTGCGCAAAGCGTTCGGCAAAACTTATCAACATCGAGGGGCGCACGACAAGGCGCTCGTGCAGTTGCTCGCGGCCCAAGCGCTGCAGCCGAACGATCGGGAAGTGTCGGAGATGTTGATCACGTCGTACGATGCGCTCGACCGACCCACGGAGGGAACTCGGCAGCTCCTCGCGCAGATCGACTACGATCGGCACGACCTGACGCTGTATGAGCAGTTGGCCGAACGGTTGAAGAACGACGAAGCGGAAACGGAGCGGGCGACGACGTCGATCGTCGAAGGGGGGCCGACTGAGGCGGAAAATCATGCGGCCTTGGCCGCGATCCGGCAGAAGCAACGGCGCTGGAACGAGGCCGCCCGGGAGTGGGCCGAGGTGGCGGAACTGCGGCGTCTTGAACCGACCGGACTGTTGGGCTTGGCCGAAGTGCAGCTCACGCTCCGGCAATGGGACGAGGCGCGCCGGACGCTCGATCGGTTGCAAAAGACGGAGTGGCCCGACCGGTTTGCCGAGCCGCTGCGGAAGGTCGACGAGCTGCGCGCGAAGCTGCCGAAGTGACGGTTGCGGAAACGCGACCGGGGACCGCGAGCATCGCTGGACGCCGAACGGGCGAAGGCGTAGATTGCTCGTGGGTTCCGCAAAGTTCACAGTTCCAAAGGATTAACCGTGGCTAAGAAGAAAGTTGCAGCAGCGAAAAAGAGTGCGAAGAAGCCGGCCGAGCCGGGCATCGTGGCGAAGGTCGTCGCCGCGGTCGTGAAGGTCGAGAAGAACGTCGCGGCGCGCAGCGCCAAGCGTCAGGCCGCCGTGGCGAAGGTCGTGGCTAAGGTCGCTACGAAGATCGCCGGCGCGACGGAAGTCGTGGCCGAGAAGGCCGAGAAGCGCGCCGAGAAGAAGCAAGTCGCGGCGAAGAAGGCCGCCGCACCGGCGCCTGCCGCTCCGACACCGGCCCCGCCGGCGCCTGTCGCCGCTCCGGCTCCGGCAGCGAAGCCGGCTCCTGCGAAGAAGAGCGCTAAGAAGCCGACCGCGAAGAAGAAGTAACCCACTCTCGGAACGTCGGCGGGCGGCGCGAACGTGCGCGGCCCGCCGACGTCGCCGTTTCGCATCTCTCGTTGCGCTCGAACTCTCCGAGCCTTCTCGCGCCGCACTCTCATCGGCACGCGCGATCTTCTGCGACGCTCCGAGCCCCGTGGATTTCCTCCCCGCCTCGGTCTCGATTCTCTCGTTGCCTCGCGCCGGCTTACTTGCCCGCGGCTTGCTCAAAGCCGCGCTTCTCGCTCGCTGCAAGCGTTTGCGCGCCCGCGTCCGCGTTTCGCATGAGGAAGACCACGGCTTGCCCGCAGGGCATTCGTGAGACATATGCTCCTGTCAAGATTTTACGGCTGGGCAAATGCGAACGTCGCCGCGGTTCGACTCCTTCTTCGAACTCGCCGGCGACCGTCAAGTACCGAGGTTCACGCACATGGAATTCGCCGACGCCGAGCTCATCGCCGACTTCGTGGTCGAGTCGCAAGAAGGACTCGCCGACATCGAGCAACAGATGCTCGCGATCGAAGCCGGCGGCGCGCAGCCCGACGCCGACTTGGTCAACGCCGTGTTTCGCACGATGCACACGATCAAGGGAACGGCCGGATTTCTCGGCCTCAGCCGGATCGGATCGTTGGCGCATAGCTTGGAAGAAGTTCTCAACGGCATGCGCAATCGTGAGGTGGCGACCAGCTCGGAGCTCGTCACGTCGATCTTGAAGGCCGCCGACTTCATGAAGGGGCTGATCGACTCGGTCGAGACGTCGAACGACGCCGACATCACGGAACACGTCGCGGCGATGCACCGCTACCGGCCCGTCACCGAAGGCGAAGCCACGGTCGAGGCGGCGCAGGCTGAAGTCGTCGCCGAACCAATTACCGCACCGGAAAACAATACGGCGGCCACCGGCGGCGCCGGGCCGGAGCTCAGCGAAGCGGTGCGTGAGTTTTTGATCGAATGCTACGAAAACCTCGATCGAATGGATCACGACCTATTCGTGTTGGAGCAAAACCCGGCCGCGGAGAATTTGCTGCGCGGCATCTTCCGCACGATGCACACGATTAAAGGGGGGGCAGGCTTTTTGGGCCTCGGAGCATTGGAAAAGCTTGCCCATACGGCCGAAAATCTGCTCAGCAAACTGCGCGACGGAAAGCGAACCCTCACGTCCGACATCGCCGGCGCACTCTCCGCGACGGTCGATAAATGTCGTGAAGGGCTCCGCCTGGTCGAGGTTGCCCAGAGCGATGTCGGGTTCGACACGGAATCGGTCGTGCGGCAGCTGCTGCTTGCAGACCGAGACGAGAAGAGCCCGACGATCGTTGCTGAGATCGCGAATCCGCTCGTCGTTCCTGCGGCGTTGCCCGTCGCACCGGCCGCGCCTTCCGTCGCTCCGTCGTCCATTGCTCCGGTGTTGCCCACGGCCGAAGCGGCTTCGTCGGAGAAGTCGCAGCTCGCGGCCGGCGACAGCACGATTCGGGTCGATGTCGGGCTGCTCGATAAGTTGATGACGCGCGTCGGCGAGTTGGTTCTCGCGCGGAATCAGATCGTGCAGTTTACGAGCAAGCTTGAAGACATGGCCTTCATCCGCACGGCGCAGCGTTTGAATCTCATCACGACCGAGCTGCAAGAGAGCGTGATGAAGATGCGGATGCAGCCGATCGGCAACGTCTGGTCGAAGTTTCCGCGCGTCGTTCGGGATCTTGCTTCGCAACTCGGCAAGCAAGTCCGGATCGACATGGAAGGAAAAGAGACCGAGCTCGATAAGACGATCGTCGAAGCGATCAAAGATCCGCTGACGCACTTGGTGCGCAACTCGGTCGACCACGGCATCGAAGGGCCGGAGCAACGGCGTGCGGCCGGCAAGCAGATCGAGGGCTGCTTACTGCTGCGGGCCTATCACGAAGGGGGCCAAGTCAACATCGAGATCACCGACGACGGCGCCGGATTGAACCTCGATCGGATTCGCAAGAAAGCGATCGACAAGGGATTGCTCACGCCGGATCAAGCCGGGCGAATGTCCGATCGAGACGTCGCGCAGTTGATCTTCGCACCCGGCTTCTCCACGGCCGAGCAAGTGACGAGCGTCTCCGGGCGCGGCGTGGGGATGGACGTCGTGAAGACGAACATCGAACGCATCAGCGGCACGATCGATCTGCAAAGCCGGCCCGGCCAAGGGACGACGATCAAGATCAAAATCCCGCTCACGTTGGCGATCATCCCGGCCTTGGTCGTGACGAACGACGGCGATCGCTACGCGATTCCGCAAGTCAGCTTGTTGGAGCTCGTTCGGCTCGAAGGGGACGAAGTGAAGAAGAACATCGAATACGTGCACGGCGCGCCGGTGTATCGGCTGCGCGGGAAGTTGTTGCCGCTGGTTTATCTCTCGCAACGCTTGGGATTGGCCGAGCGCCGGGAGACGAAAGAGGAGTCGGCGAGCGACGCAACTCCGAACGACAGAGCTGCGAATGACTGCGCTGCAAATGAGGGAGCGGTGAACATCGTCGTGCTGCGGGCCAACGATCGGCAGTTCGGGCTCGTCGTCGACAAGGTGAACGATACGGAAGAGATCGTGGTGAAGCCGCTCAGTCGACAACTGAAAGGGCTTTCCGAGTATTCCGGCGCGACGATCATGGGCGATGGCACGGTTGCCCTGATTCTCGACGTGATGGGGCTCGCCATCGCCGCCGGATTGGCCGCCGAAATGCGCGAGCAGAAGAATTCCGGCGCGTCGAAAAGCGATGAGAAAGCGGGTCGTCCGCTCGAGACGTTGCTCGTCGTCGACTTGGGAGACAGCCGACGCTTCGCGCTGCCGACCTCGATGATCTCGCGGCTCGAAAAGGTTTCGCACTCCGACATCGAATACGCCGACGGCCGAGAAGTGATTCAATATCGCGGCGCGATCTTGCCGCTGGTGCGATTGAGCGAAGTGTTCGGTGCCGCACCGCAAGCAGGATCGCCGCAAGACGAACTGCAAATCGTCGTCTATGCCGATCAAGACCATCATTGCGGGCTCGTCGTGCAGCGGATCGTCGACATCGTAGAAACGGAATTGAACCTCTCGACCTCGAAGCGCGACGACGACAACCTGCTCGGTACTTCGATTATTCAACAGCGCGTAACCGACGTGCTCAACCTGCGCCGCCTCGCCCGACGGCCTGCCGCCACCAAGTTCAAGAGCCATTAGAAGTGCATTATGAATAAACGTACCCGACAGTTTTGCACGTTCTACGTCGACGATTTGTTTCTCGGCATCGACGTGCAACAGATCCAAGAAGTGATTCGGTATCAGACGATGACGCGGGTGCCGCTGGCGCCGGCGGCCATCAGCGGGCTGATCAACTTGCGGGGTCAGATCGTCACGGCGATCGATCTTCGCCGGCGACTCGGCGCACCGCTTCGCCAGCCGGATCAGCCGCCGATGAACGTCGTCGTGCGCGACGGCGAGAACGCGGTGAGCCTGCTCGTCGATCGGATCGGCGATGTGCTCGAGGTCGACGACGAATTGTTCGAATCTCCGCCGTCGACCGTGCGCGCCGACGTTCGCGGACTCATCACAGGGGCTTACAAACTTCCCGATCGGTTGCTGCTCGTCTTAGATCGAGGACGAGCGTTGGCCGAAAGCGACGGAGCGGAAACACGACTGGCCGGGTGACGCTGGAATTCTTCCGAACGCCGCCCCTCATCCGGCCTTCGGCCACCTTCTCCCGGTGGGAGAAGGATTACTCCCGAATCCTTTTGCAGACAACTCATTCAATTCAACTCGCATCTTAATGGAGAATCGTTCGATGACTACAACCCTTCGCAAACCGAAAACAACCGCGGCATCGGCCGGTAAACGAAACTTGGAGAACGCCGCGCTCTTGGCCGCGATCGGCAAGTCGCAGGCCGTGATCGAGTTCAACCTCGACGGCACGATCCTCCACGCGAACGATAATTTCTTGAAGGCGCTCGGCTACTCGCTCGACGAAATCGTCGGCCGGCACCACAGCCTCTTCGCCGACGACACCTATAAGCATAGCGCCGAATACCGCGAGTTCTGGCTGAAGCTGAATCGGGGCGAGTTCGTCGCCGGCGAGTTCAAGCGGATCGGCAAAGGGGGCAAAGAGATTTGGATTCATGCCTCGTACAATCCGATCTTCGATGCCGGCGGTCGGGCCTATAAGGTCGTGAAATTCGCCAGCGACATCACGGCTGCGAAGTTGCAAAGCGCCGACTTCGCCGGACAGCTTTCCGCGATCAGTAAGTCGCAAGCCGTGATCGAGTTCAACCTCGACGGCACGATCATTCACGCGAACGAAAACTTCTTGAAGACGCTCGGCTACTCGCTCGACGAAATCAAGAGCCGGCACCACAGCTTGTTCGTCGACGAAAGTTATAAGCACGGTCCCGAATACAAAGAGTTTTGGGCGAAACTGAATCGGGGGGAATACACCCAGGGTTGTGAAGCTAGCGGGGTTGCTTTTTCACGAGGGGTTGCGAGACTTTTCTTCGGGGCATCGTCTCGGAGTTAAGCGATGTTGTCATCGATCTTTGCGCCGTTCGTAAAGCAGGGTCCGGCGGCCGTGATGTTTC
>JAIOPP010000128.1 GCA_021413845.1 Planctomycetia bacterium
CTTGTTGAATGCAATCGGCCAGCAGATCGCACTCGGACAACGGCCCGAAGTAGCGCTCGACCCATTCCCGGCCGGTAAGAATTTCACCCGCCGGTGCCGGCCGCCAATCGGGATCTTGATTGCGCAGCGAAGCGATCCCGAGCGACGTAACGTTTTGCTCCCACGGCGCGAACCACGCGAGATGCCCGGCGCCGCGAACTTGTTCGAGGGTTCGGCCTCGTTCGTAAATATCGACATCGTAGCCGAGGTAGCGCGCATAGAGCGCGGCTTCCAAGCCGATCGGGCCGGCGCCGACGATCGCGATCTTGGCGGGAGTATCGACGGACATAATGGCTTTTCGATCCTAATGGGATGTCGACGGGACTGTTTTCGGTTCACGATCGAGACGGAAGGCCGCGAGATCGACGAGCGTCGGTTCGCCGTTCATCAGTTGCGCCATCACGACGGCGGTCGCCGGCGACAAACACAAGCCCCAACGGTAGTGCCCCGCGGCGACATACATATTCGCGCAGGTCGGCGAACGACCGAGGTAGGGGAGTCCGTCGGCCGAATGCGGACGCAAGCCGGCCCAGCTTTGCTCGACCGTGGCGTCGTTCAGAGCCGGAGCGATGTGGAGCGCGAAGTCGAGCAGATCGCGCACGACGATGCTCGTCGTCGTCTTATCGAAGCCGACGTCTTCCTCCGTCGAGCCGACTAAGACCCGACCGTCTTGGCGGGCGACGAAATACTTGCGGCCGGAGTAGACGATTCCATTGATCACCGGTTTCGCCGGATGCAGCAGCGCGATCTGTCCGCGGATCGGCTTGATCGCAAGCCGCAACCCGAGCAGTTCGCCGAGGTGCGCACTCCAAGAGCCGGTCGTGAGGCAGAACTTCTCGGCGGCGAACGTGCCGATCGGCGTGCGCACTTCGCGCAGCAAGCCGTCGCGCAGGATGAACTCTTCCGCCGGCGCGGCGGTCGTGAACTTCACGCCGAGGTCGGAGCAAGCGGCTTCGAGCGCACGGATATACCACGGATTGCGGAGCTGCGCTTCGCCGGGAACGTAATAGCCGGCCGTGATACGTCCGTCGTCCATGGCGCCGGCCAACGCGGGTTCGACCTCGGCGAGTTTCGCCGCGGTGAGCTTCTCACACGGAAGATTCTGCGCGCGAAACGGTGCGACGTCGTTCTCCAGTCGGTCCAACACGCTCGTATCTTGCGCAAGGTAGAGCGCCCCGCGACAGTGGTAGCCGGTGTCGATGCCGGTGTCGTGCTTGAGGCGCGCATTCCATTCGATGTGCAAGTCGTAGGCATGGCCGCCGAGTTGCGCAAGCGGCGGATCTTCGGCGCGCACGATCGCCGGCGGAACGATGCCGGCGCCGGCCCACGACGACTCGCGGCCGAGCAGCCCTCGTTCGATGACGCGCACCTTCTCGCCGCGTCGGGCCAACTCGTAGGCCAGCGACAGGCCGATCGCGCCGCCGCCGATGATGAGTGTGTCGTCCATAAGAGAGTGCCGCTGAAAGTCGAAAGTAAAAGTGCGAAAGGCAAGATGAAGATCGAACGGCTGCGCTTATCCGGTGGCCGATTCGCTTTGCAGGATTCTTCTCAGCAGCGTCGGGTCGACGCCGCCGCGAAAGCGCTCTTTGCCGTTGATCTCGACGACCGGAACCCAATGATCGTAACGGGATTTGAGCTCCGCGTCCGGTTGCGAATCGATATCGACTTCGCGCGGCACGAGACCGAACTGCCCGAGCACGAGTTTCACGTCGTCGCAAAGATGGCAGCCCCGTCGGGTATAGAGGACGACCGAATGTTCGTGAGCGGACGGCATGGCGCGAGTGGTTTGCAGGGCGGATTGTGAGCGAATGATTCTGATCGTATTCAATTTGAAACACAAGTCGTCGTACGAAGCTCGAACGACGACGAATGTCTTGTCGGAGTCGGTCGCAGGTCACTACGTTAGGAAGGCGACGCGAGCCCTCGAAGATGAGTATATGGTCGACGCCATGTCGAATGTAGCCGACGAAGCGCTTTTAGAGGTGATCGAGAAGAGCGGTCTCATTTCACCTGCGACGCTGACGAAGGCGATCGGTGAGTTGGAATCGCTCGCCGGTAGCGATGCGCGCGGCGACGGCCTTCGCTTGCTCGAGCACTTGGTCGCTTCGGAATTGCTGACCCCTTGGCAAGCGGGAAAGTTGCGGCAACATCGGCACAAGGGGTTCTTGCTCGGCAATTATAAATTGCTCAGCAGGCTCGGCGCCGGAGGGATGAGCAGCGTTTATCTTGCCGAGCATATTCACATGCGGCAACTGCGGGCACTCAAAGTGTTGCCGCGCGAGCGGGTCGCCGACGCGTCGTATCTGGCCCGCTTCTATCGCGAGGCGCGGGCCGCCGCCGCGCTCGATCATCCGAACATCGTCCAAGCTTACGACATCGACAGCGACGGTGAAACGCATTTCCTGGTCGTCGAATATATCGACGGCTCCGACTTACAAAAACTGGTCACGCGTAAAGGACCGTTGTCGTATGCCTCGGCGGTCGACGTCATGCGGCAAGTCGCCTCGGGCCTCGCGCATGCCCACAAGGTCGGAGTCGTGCATCGCGACATCAAGCCGGCCAATCTCTTCGTCGACGCCGAAGGAACGGTGAAGATCCTCGATATGGGCCTCGCGCGCTTCACGGCCGAAGAGATCGAACAACAAGCGTCGCTGACGCAGATGCACGACGAACGGGTACTCGGAACCACGAACTATCTGGCACCCGAGCAAGCGATCGACAGCCATACGGTCGATGGGCGCGCCGATATTTATAGTCTCGGCTGCACCTTCTATTTCTTGCTGACCGGTTCGCCGCCGTTTCCGAGCGGAACTGTCGCCCAGCGGTTGATGAAGCACATTAACGAGCGTCCGGAACCGATCTCTACTCGCAGACCGGGAGTGCCGCGCGAGTTGGAAGCGATCTTCGACAAGCTGACCGCCAAGCAACCGAACTCGCGATATCAATCGGCCGCGGAAGTCGAGCAGATCTTTCGCGATTGGGAGGGTAGCAACGAGCATGACGTTCCCGACTCGGGTCTCGTGATCCGCACGAAGCCTCCGGAGGAATCTTCGCAGCGGCGCTCGAAGTCGGCCTCGATGACGTTCACGGAAGAGCGCGTCGCGTCCCCCACGAAAGACACGCTCGGCGGGCGAGGAGATCGAACGGGAATCCGCGATCAGCCCCCGCCCCAGGACGACGACCTGCAACTAGCCGACGACGATGCTCCCGTGCGTACGCGAGCCGGCGAGGTTCGCAACTCCAATTCGCGCAGCTCTCCTGCAACGAAGAAGGTCGAGAATCCCGCCGCGGCGCCGATCGCCAACGCCCGCCAAGAGCCGCCAATAAAAGTCGCCGATGGAGCCGCAGCGAGAAACAACGACTTTATGGCGGAATTGATGAGCGCCGCAGAAAGCGCAGCTCCGGCCCCTATGCTGCCGGGCCCGATCGCGAGCGGAAAAAAACCGGCACCGCTCGTCGCTGCGAAGCCACGGCCTCCGGCGTCCGAGGCCGACGAAGGGGAGTCCGTAAAGAAGGATCTCGACCGGCTTTTCCGTCGTCACCCGATTTTTGCGACGATCATATTCGGAATGTTTGCCGTGATGCTTGTATTAGGATTATATTATATGATAAGAAGTTCTCATGACGCGCCCTCGTCTTCAAGCTCCTCCGGTACCTCACGCGACCAATAGCCGTCGTCGCGAGGTTCAGGATTGTCGTTTCTTGGCGGCAGCAGCGAGTCGAAGACGCCCCGAGATGCCAGATCCAGCAGCTTGATCGACGCTATGTCGAACCTTACCGGCGACCAAATTTTCGAGCTTATCGAGAAGAGCGGCCTTATTACGGCCGACTCGCTTACGAAAGCGCTGGCCGATTTCGAGGCCGAGGTCGGCCCGGAAGCAAAGACCGAAGGGCCGAAGTTCATCGAGTATCTGCAGCGGGTCGGGCTCGTTACCGAATGGCAGAGCGAAAAGCTGTTGCAAGGCCGGCACAAAGGCTTCTTTCTCGGCAACTATAAGCTGCTTCGCCACCTGGGCTCCGGCGGCATGAGCGCCGTGTTCCTTTCCGAACACAAGCACATGCGGCAACGCCGCGCCATCAAAGTGTTGCCGCAGGCGCGCGTCAACGACTCTTCGTACCTGGGCCGTTTCTATCGCGAAGCGCGAGCCGCCGCGGCCCTCGATCATCCGAACATCGTTCGCGCCTACGACGTCGACAACGACGGCGACAACCATTTTCTCGTCATGGAATACGTCGAAGGGAACGATCTGCAAAAGATCGTCTCTTCAGGGGGCGTGCTCCCTTACGAGACGGCCGCGGAATACATGCGGCAGTCGGCGGCAGGGCTCGTGCATGCCCATCAGGTCGGCCTGATTCACCGCGACATCAAGCCCGCGAACTTGCTGGTCGATCCCAAGGGGGTCGTCAAGGTTCTCGACATGGGCTTGGCCCGCTTCGCCGACGACGAAAAGCAGGCCTCGCTCACGCAGGTTCACGAAGAAAACGTCCTCGGAACGGCCGACTATCTCGCACCCGAGCAGGCGATCAACAGCCACACGGTCGACGCGCGGGCCGACATCTATAGCCTGGGCTGCACCTTCTACTTCGCGCTAACCGGCCATCCGCCGTTCAACGAAGGAACATTGACCCAACGCCTGCTGATGCACCAGCAGAAAGAGCCCCCTTCGATCACGATCGACCGGCCCGACGCCCCTCGCGACTTGCTTGCGATCTGCAAGAAGATGATGGCGAAGAAGCTCGACGAGCGCTATCAAAACGCCGGCGAGGTCGAGCACGCGCTCACGCAGTGGCTCATCGACCGAGGCGCGATGCGCCCCAGCCAAGCCGCGAACTATTCGGCTCCGACCGCAGGCGCGGGGGCGAATAACGCCAATCGACAAGCACCGGCGAACCCGGGCGCTCGGCAGCCGGGTTCGCCTCCGACCGGACAACGGATCATCCCGAAAGGACGCATCGCCGGCGACGGAGGACCGCCCGTCGGCGATACGCTTTCGGGCCAAGGACAGGCGACGACCAAGGGCCCGGCCGGAAAAAAGCCTGGCACCGACGGAAAAACGGCCGACGGACGCAAAAACGACCCGAACGACAGCCCTTCGAAGATCGGCAAGAAGATCCCGATGGCGAAGGCGCTGGGAGCGGACACCGCCGCACCACCGGCAGCGAATCCGAAGGCAAGTCCTAAGACGAATAACGACTCGTCGGGGGCCTTCAACTTCAACATCAACACGGGCGGCGACAGCGACGTCCTCTCGAGCAAGCAAGGGAAGAAGGGGGCGACCAAGCCGGGCGAGAGCGGCAAAACCGGATCGGGAAAAGGGCTTTCCGATAAGCCTGCCTCGGGCTCGGGTAAAGGCTCGGCTGCGGCCAAAGCTCCGGCTCCGACTCCAACTCCGACTCCGGTCAAAGGCCAGAAGTCGGGCCCCACGAAGGGGAACACCCCGGCGGTCGTCACGGCTTCCGCCGAGGCAGCGAAGACCGACCCGGCCGATCCTGCGGCACCCAAACCGAAGCTGCGCCGTAAAAGGAAAGTCACGGCGAAGGACATGTGGCTGTTCGGCCTGGGAGTCCTCATCGTCTCGGCAGGGCTCGTTGCCGCGCTGGTGTATGTGCTGAACTCTCAGGAAGCTCAGAAAAAGGCGGAGCGCGAGGCCAAGGAGGCCGCGGCGGCCGCCAAGCCGACGGGCACCGCGAAGTCGCCGACCGCTGCGGACGCTCCCGCTCCCGTGGCCGCTCCAGCGTCGACGGCTCCGATCCTATCGCTGCCGAAGCTGAAGCCGGTGGCACCGCCGACCCCGGCCGATCCGGATGCGGCACCCGCGCTCCCTTCGATTCCCGCGCCGAAATTGAAGTAGCGCGCTTCTTCGATCCGGCCGATCGGCATAACCGACACGCGTCTGCGCGCCATGCCGCGCTGCAGCACGCCGCTCTTAAAACGGCATCGCTCGCGCGCTCGATCACGCGTTGAAAGTCGCGCGCGAATCGTCTCACCTTGAGACATCTTCTGCCGTTCATCGCCTCTGCGATGGTTCGACGCCGCGACCTCGGCGGGGTCGAAAACGGCTCCAAAATACCCCAAAGTCTCATTTCGGGCCTGTCAAGCGGATTTACAAGCCTATGGCATCGCCCGACTTACGACTTTGCTTGTTCCGCCCTAACTAGGGCTTAGCATTAATAGAGGGCGGGTTTCGGGGTAGTTAGGCCTAACAAGGCTGCAAGCAACCACGAAGCCCGCAGCCGTCGAGCTGAGACCTTCCTCTATCTCCAACACGTTTGCTTCGGATTGACCAAGGATTGCGGAACGCATGTCGAAATGATTCGACCTGAAGCGCCTGAGGGCTGTGCAAATGTCGAAACATGTGAACGGACGTATCGCGGATCGCTCCGCGCTGACTCATACTTTCCCGTCGCCGGCGAAGGTCGAGCATACTTCGGCCGGCATTCGTCGCGCCCGTCGCGTTCGCGTTCGGGCCGCATCGAGCGACCAGCGCGAGTTCATGCCCCCGGAAACATGGCATGAGCCGCAAGAGCAGACCGATGGCTATCGCTTCGTCGTCCAACCGGCAGGGGCCGGCTTCCGCCATGTCGTCACCGTGGACGAAGTACGCGAGCGCCTCAGCCGGCTCCCGGCCGAGTTCTTAGCACCGCTCCAGGTCGTGCAGCTCAGCCGGATGACGCGCAAGAAGCGCAGTATGCCGCTCTACGGCATGCAATGGGGCACGGCTTTGTACCTCTACCCGATCGAAGCCGACCTCGTAGAGTCGTATGCCGTACCTCCCAGCCCTGCCCAGCTTAACGAAGCCCGGATGTACGGCGGCAAGTGGGAAGCGGTCGGCGGACGCTGGCGGCTCACTTGGACCTTGGCTGCCGCGAAGGATTTCTATCTCAACAACATCCTGATCCACGAATTGGGCCATCTCCTCGACAATCGCAATACCCGCACCGTCGATCGGGAGCGGTATGCCGAGTGGTTCGCCGTGCAGTACGGCTACCTCCCGACGCAGGTGGCGCGGCGCCAAGCGCTATCGCTGACGGGCCGCGAGGTGGTCCGACGCCACGCGCGGCACTAACGCGAGATCGCACAGCGAACCGTAAAACCGTCGTCAGCCTTACGACCGGCCCCCGAACCCTGATTCGGCGGCCGGTCTCGCTTTTGGTTCCTGCTTTCCGAAAAGCCGGCGAGTTTCACGGTATGCGAACTGGACTCCGCTTCCTCGTGGTCGGTATACTAATCGATTGCTTCTTTCAGGTATTTGGCTGTTAGCCGCGCCTCGATGCGTTTTGCCGGCGCATCACGGAACAGAGACGTCGGTGATTTCATCTCGCGAGAGGAAACGCTATGTTTGCGCGCCGATCCCTCCTATTGCTCGTCGTCGTCGCGACCGTTTGGTCGCCCGTCGCCCGCTCCGCCGAATTGTCGGCGGAGCGCAAAGAGAAACTGATGTGGCTCGATCAGTCGCTACAGAAAGTAGTGACGCTTTATCGCGAAAAGAAAACCGACGAAGTGAAGACGCTCGTCGGCGAGATCGATAGCGCGCTGAGCGCCTATCAAGTCGCCAACGAAGGGGATGCCACGTTGGAGCCGGTCTTGGCTCCGTTTCGTGCGCGACTGGCCGCGGCTCGCAAACTGGCCGAACATTCGCCGCTGCAAGTAGCGAGCATCACGCCGCTCGCCAAGCCCGCCGCCGCTCCGGTGCCGAAGCCGGGGACGAACACGCCGCCGCCGGCGGTTCCGACGCCGACACCGAGCGCTACTCGCCCACGACCGGGCGTGCGCCCGATGCCGAATGCCAACGGCGAAGTGAGCTTCACGAAAGAAGTCGTACCGATTCTCGTCGCGAAGTGCGGCGGTTGCCATGTGCGCGGATCGCGCGGCGACTTCAGCATGGCGAACTACGCGGCCCTCATGGCCGGCACCGGCGGCACGCTGACCGTCATCAAGCCGGGCAAGGGTGAGACCAGCATCCTCGTCGAGAAGATGGCCTCGGGCGAAATGCCTCCCGGCGGCGACAAAGTTTCGACCCCCGAGTTGGCTTTGATCTCGAAGTGGATCGATCAAGGCGCGAAGTACGATTCGCAAGACCCGAGCACGTCGCTGATGCAGTTCGGACCCGACGGCACCGTCGGCGCGATGCCGGGCGCGGCACCGCTGGCCCGCGCCGCGGGGAATGAAAAAGTGTTGTTCATGCGCGACGTCGCGCCGTTGCTGATCACCGCTTGCTTCGATTGCCACGGCAACCTCGGCGGCAACAACAACTCCGGCAACTTCGGCATGTCGACCTTCACCGACTTGATGCGAGGCGGACAAGACGGCCCCGTCGTGACGCCCGGTAATGCGGAAGGAAGCGTGCTCGTGAAGATGCTACGCGGCACGGCGAAGGGATTGCAAATGGAAGCCCGCCCGCGGATGCCTCGCAACGGCCAGCCGTTCGACGACACGCGTATGTCCGTCATCACGACCTGGATCAACGACGGCGCGAAGTTCGACGGGGAAGACCCGCAAATGTCGATCGATCTCGCCTACCGCATCGCGCAAGCGAAGCTCGCGACGCACGAAGAGCTCACCGCCTCGCGTATGGTGTTAGCCAAGAAGAATTGGGCGACCGCCAATCCCGATTCGCCCGCCGAAGTGATCGAAATGACCGACTTCCTGTTGATCGGCGATCTCGGTCCGGTGCGCATGCAAGAAGTGCAGAAAGTTCTGCAGACCGAACGAACCAAGTTCGCCGCAGCGTTTAAGTTGCCGACGGACAAGCCTTTGCTTAAGGGGCGTTTGACGGTCAACGTGTTCGACAAGAGCTTCGAGCATAAGGAATATAGTCGGGTCGTCGAGCTGCGCGAGTTGGCGACGGGCGTCAGCGCTCACTGGGGCTTCAACTACATCGACGCCTACGCCTGCGTGACCGCTTCGAAGGACTCCGCCGACACCATCGCCCCGCTCTTGGCGGAAGTGATGATCGGCGCTTATCTCGATTCGCTGGGTTCGGAAATGCCGCGCTGGTTCGCGATCGGCACGACGCGCAACATCGTTTCGAAATTGCACGCCAAGAGCGACATCACGAAGCAATGGGAAGATAATCTCGCGCCGGCGATGGCCTCGCCGCTCAAAGCGGAATCGATCTTGAACACGAAGAATCCCGACAGCAACATCTCGGCCATCTCGCAAGCTTTCGTGAAAGACCTGATGCGGTCTCCCACCTGGGCTCCGCTGATGGCGACGATCGCCAAGGGGGGGCGCTTCGACGGCGCGTTCTCGCAAGCGTATAAAGGACCGGCGCTGCCGATCATGGTGCAGTGGCTCGGCAAACGCTAGCCGAACCGACGCGACCACGAACGGTGCGCTGATTCTGTTTCTATGCGAGAGCCCGACAACCACGCTAGGTTGTCGGGCTCTCGTCGTTGATACCGCGGATTTTCGCCGACGCGGGTCGCTGGTATTCGCCATATAACCCGAGTCGTTTATAATGCTCGCGCTTCGATCCGCTCCCTAACTTCCGCTCTTCGTTTCCAAGGCCACGACTATGCTTGGTGCTTCCCTCGATCTTCCGGCCTATATGTCTCGCCTCAACGCGGAGCTCGATCGAACCGATCGAGAACCGATCCGTCGCTTAGCCGATGCAATTTACAAATGCTGGCAAGACGGCAAGTTCGTCTTCATCATCGGCAACGGCGGTTCCGGCTGCAACGCCTCGCACATGGCCGAAGATCTCGGCAAGAGCTCGCTCCGCGAACGCGATCTGAAAGACGAATCGAAGAAGCGGCTCAAGGTGCTCAGCCTTACCGACAATCTCGGCTGGATCATGGCCGTCGGCAACGACATCGGGTACGACCAGATCTTCGTGCAGCAATTGATGAACTACGGTTCCGCCGGCGACCTGCTGATCGCGATCTCCGGTTCGGGCAACAGCCCGAACATTCTCGCGGCCGTCGATTGGGCGAACCGTCACGATCTTAAGACGTTCGGTCTCACGGGCTACGGCGGCGGCAAGCTCGTGAAGCAACAGCAAGACGGCTTGCACGTCGCGCTCGACGACATGGGCATGGTCGAGAGCATCCATCTCTGCATCTTCCATTGGGTGCTCAACGACGTCTTCGCCCGCATCAACGGCGAAGGCCGGTTCCAGAACGCTGTGAGCTAAGACGATGGCGCAGCGGGCTCGACCTGCCCGCGAACCCGCAAGCGAGGCCTCGGTGCTGCTTGCCGCAACGATGTTCGCTTGCGGATTCGCGAACGTTTGATCTCGCGCAAAGAGTTGCACCGCCGGCAGCGCCCGCGTCGACAAACTCACCGGAATCGTTACAGTTTGCCGCGGCTCGCCGTCGATAAACTACGTCGACGACGGAGATGTTCTTCGTCGACGTTGCCGGCGATCATCCGTCGGCGCCCCTTTTGCGAGCCGCGCGTATGTGGTGCTCCAGCTGCCGACAAGACGTGCCGGGCGTGTTGAACGTCGTCGGCGGCAGTCACGGCTGCCCGCGCTGCGGAACGCTGCTGGCCGAAGACACCGGGCTCGACCTCATCGCAGCGCTCGACGAAGATTCGCCGGCCGCCGAATTCGGCATCTTCGAGAACGGGCCGACCACGCACAACGCCGGCCGCACCACGCCGGACGGTCTCGCGGAAGCCCCGCACTTCGAACCGGTCCGCCCGCCGCGCGCCGAGCCGGCGCGCGTTTCGTCGCTCCGTTGGGAAGCGGCCAATTGGGAGCTCAACGAAAAGCTGCGGCACGTCGAACGAGTCACCGCGGGGACGCGCCGCCGCTTCGATCCGCCTGCCGCGACCGCCGACAACGACGCTCGTCGGCCGCACTTCGCCGACTCCCCGAATCGTAAGCCTTTGCCGCCGCGCGCCGAAGCGCATCCGCCCTCCTACGCTCCGCCGGCCCATTCTCCTTACGACGCTCCGCAATACGCGCCGTCGCAATTCCCTTCGCCCTACGGTCCTTCGGCTCCCCAAGGGCCTGGCCCGCAATCGCCTGCGAACCCTTACGAAACTTCGCCGCATGAGTGGAACGAGCGAGGTCCCTCGCTGGCGCCGCCGAGCTCCACGGAGCTGGCCGTCTCGTTCGTGTCGTGGTTGTTTCTCGGCATCGCCGTGACGGCGTTCAGCTGCGGCGGATTCCTCGCCGGCTGGGGCGCGATCGCGGCTCGTCCGAACTTAGAACAACTCGGCATGCCGATCATCCTCTGCGGATTATTGGCGCTGGTCATCGGCCTGCTGCCGCAACTCTTCTTGCGTCACGCGCAAGAAGAACGGAAGCTGCGCGAAGCAGCGCTCGGTTCGCACGGCGAGAGCCGCACGCACACGGCTTTTCGTCCGCCGCACTTTGCGCAGCGCCGCAATCGTGAATACGATCGCGCACACGAAGACCGCTCCGAGTACTAAGCTCGGCGCGATTAAATCTCGCGG